>NZ_JAFRFW010000606.1:0-3634 GCF_017434145.1 Saccharopolyspora sp.
CGAACACCGCTGGTGAGCGGTGCGCGCCCGGACGACCGGCGGCATCATGTTCGTTCACCACCGGTTCACCGTCGTGCGTCTTGTCCGATTCTTGCCGGAAGTAGGGTGACCGACATGCGTGAGGCTTACCAGGAACAGCTCGGCGAGCTCGCCGAGGAACTCGCCTCGATGTCCACCATGGTCGGAACGGCGATGGAACGCGCCACGCGTGCGCTGCTGGAGGCCGACCTGACCCTGGCCGAGCAGGTCATCGAGGAAGACGTGCAGGTCGACGACGTGCGCGCGCGTGCCGAGGAGCAGGCGTTCGGCCTGCTGGCGCTGCAGGCACCGGTCGCGGGCGATCTGCGCACGGTGATCTCCACCATCCACGCCGCCGAGGACATGGAGCGCATGGGCGACCTCGCGCTGCACGTCGCGAAGGCGGCCCGGCGCAGGCACCCGCAACCGGTGCTGCCGGAGCCGGTGCAGCCGTACTTCGACGAGATGGGCCGGGTCGCGGTCGACCTGGCCGGGCGGGCGGCGCAGGTGATCCGCTCCCAGGACGTCGATGCCGCCCGGGATCTGGAGAACGCCGACGACGCCATGGACGATCTGCACCGGCACCTGTTCAGCGTGATGATGGGTTCGGACTGGTCGCACGGCGTTGCCGCGGCCGTCGACGTGACCCTGCTTGGCCGGTTCTACGAGCGGTTCGCCGACCACGCGGTCGCGGTGGCGCGCCGGGTGGTGTTCACCGTTACCGGCAGCATGCCCACCACCAGCTGACCGTGCATCTCCGACGCCGCCCCGCGTTCCGCGGGGCGGCGTTCACTTGAGCGGGTGCAGCGCGCGGCGGCTGTCGCGCGAGTCGCAGTCGCGGCGGGTGATCGGCGGATCACGGATTCGTCCGGAACGGCGCCGAATCGGCAACCGACGTATTAATACTCGGTCTCAGCACCGGGTCGATCAACTGACGTGTGCGATCGTCGGGATCGTGAGCACCAGCGATGTACCGAACTCCGTCCCCGCCGCCGAGCCGCGGGAGGTCCGGGGTGCATAACAGCCCGACCGTGCACCGCCGCAGGCTCGGCAGCGAACTGCGCAAGTTGCGCGAAGCCGCCGGCCGCACCCACCGCGAGGTCGCCGCGCACCTGGACTGCTCGCAGGGCAAGATCAGCCAGATCGAGCTGGGCCGAGTGCCGGTGCGCACCTCGGACGTGCGGCTGATGGCCGAGTTCTACGGCGCCCCCGGCGAGCGGACCGGCGAACTGATCGACCTCGCCCAGGGCTCGAAGGAGCGCGGGTGGTGGCAGCAGTACCCCACGACCGCGCAGCGCCCCGGCTTCGAAACGCACCTCGGTCTGGAGACCGCGGCCAAAGCGGTCAGCTGCTTCGGCGCCGACCCCATCCCGGAACTGCTGCAGACCGCGGACTACAACGGCGCGCTGCTCGGCAGCGAACTGCGCGAACCCGCCGACGCCGAGAGCCAGGAACGGCTCACCGTCACCGCGACGCGGCAGCAGCGGCTGCTGGGCAACGAACCGCTCGAGCTGTGGGCGGTGCTGGACGAAGCTGCATTGCGCCGCTCGATCGGCGGGCCCGCAGTGATGCGCCAGCAGCTGGAGCACCTCGTGCTGATGGGGTACCGGCGCAACGTGACCATCCAGGTGCTGCCGTTCGGGCTGGGCGGGCACCCGCTGATGGGCGAGCGGATCTCGGTGTTCTCGTTCCCGGACGACGCGGACCCGCAGGTGGTGCACGTCGGCGACCGGACCGGCTCGCGCTTCCTGGACAAGACCGCCGACACCGCGGACTACCTGGCGGCCTTCGAGCGGGTCTGCTCCGCCGCGCTGCCCCCGAAGGAATCCAGCGCGTTCATCTCCAGCGTCGCCGACGACTGGCAGAGCTGACCACCCCGGAAACGACCGCGGGCCGGCCCCCGCTGGGAGGCCGGCCCGCCGGGTGCAACCCGCTCAGCCGAAGCGACCGGAGATGTAGTCCTCGGTGGCCTTCTGGCTGGGGTTGGAGAAGATCCGCCCGGTCTCGTCGATCTCCACCAGCTCGCCCGGCTCGCCCACGGCGCGCAGGTTGAAGAACGCGGTCTGGTCGCTGACCCGCGCCGCCTGCTGCATGTTGTGGGTGACGATGACGATCGTGTACTCCTGCTTCAGCGTGGCGATCAGGTCCTCGATCGCCAGCGTGGAGATCGGGTCCAGCGCCGAGCAGGGCTCGTCCATCAGCAGCACGTCCGGCTGCACCGCGATGGCGCGGGCGATGCACAGCCGCTGCTGCTGACCGCCGGAGAGGCCGCCGCCGGGCTTGCCCAGCCGGTCCTTGACCTCTTCCCACAGGTTGGCGCCGCGCAGCGCCCGCTCGGCGATGTCGTCGAGCTGCTTCTTGTTCTTCTGCCCGGACAGCTTCAGCCCGGCTACCACGTTGTCCCGGATGGACATCGTGGGGAACGGGTTCGGCCGCTGGAACACCATGCCGATCGTGCGGCGCACCTGCACCGGGTCGACCCCGGCGCCGTAGATGTCCTCCCCGTCGAGCAGCACCTTGCCGTCGACGCGGGCACCGGCGATGACCTCGTGCATCCGGTTCAGCGACCGCAGCACGGTGGACTTTCCGCAACCCGACGGTCCGATGAATGCGGTGACGCTGCGGGCCGGGACCTGCAACGTCGCGTCCTGCACGGCGTGGAACTTGCCGTAGTAGAGGTTCAGGTCCTTGATATCGAGACGCTTGGCCATGGGATCCGCCCTACTTGGTCTTGACGGCGAACAGCCTCG
The DNA here is from genome assembly GCF_017434145.1 of Saccharopolyspora sp. Classification (NCBI taxonomy): domain Bacteria; kingdom Bacillati; phylum Actinomycetota; class Actinomycetes; order Pseudonocardiales; family Pseudonocardiaceae; genus Saccharopolyspora; species Saccharopolyspora sp. Next base: position 2,769 of record NZ_JAFRFW010000606.1, read on the forward strand.
ACAGCAGCGTCGCCGCGAGGTTGATCAGCATGATGATGAGCACGAGGGTCAGCGCGGCGCCCCAGACGCGGGCGTCGCCCGCCGCGGTCCCGGTGGCGCGCTCGGTGTAGATCACCAGCGGCAGCGAGGCCAGTTCGCCCTCGAAGAGGTTGAAGCTGATGGCCTTCGCGTAGCCCACCAGGATCAGCAGCGGCGCGGTCTCGCCCAGCACCCGGGCGAGGCCGAGCATGATGCCGGTGAGGATGCCGGACAGCGCGGTGGGCAGCACGATCTTCACGATCGTCTTCCACTTGGGCACGCCCAGCGCGTAGGAGGCTTCGCGCAGCTCGTCCGGGACGATCAGCAGCATCGTCTCGGTGACCCGCACGACCACCGGCACCATCAGCAGCACCAGCGACAGCGCCACCGCGAAGCCGCTCTTGCTGAACCCGAACGTGGTGATCCACAGCGCGTAGATGAACAGGCCGGCCACGATGGACGGCAGGCCGCTGAGGATGTCCACGGTGAACGTCGTGATCTTCGCGAACCGCGAGTCCTGGCCGTACTCGATCAGGTAGATCCCGACCAGCACGCCCAGCGGCACCGCGATGATGGCGCACACGAGCCCTTCGAGGACCGTGCCGACCAGCGCGTGGTAGATGCCGCCGTTGGTGTCGTTCGCGGTGAGCCCGTTGAACGAGTGGCTCCACCAGTCCGGTCGCAGCAGCGGTGCCGCGCCCTTCTGCACCAGCGTGAACAGGACCCACCGCAGCGGGATCACGGCGATCACGAACGCGCCGGTGAACACCACCGTCGCCAGGTTGTTCTTCAGCTTCCGCCCGAACCCGAGGTGTTGGAACGCGGGCGCGGTGGCGGGCCGTTCGACG
>NZ_JAFRFW010000066.1:0-7431 GCF_017434145.1 Saccharopolyspora sp.
CAACGCCGTGCCAGGCGACCCGCGCCCGCCGATGGTGACCTCCGGACTCCGCGTGGGCACCTCCGCACTGGCCACCCGCGGATTCGGCAAGGCCGAGTTCACCGAAGTCGCCGACATCATCGCCGAAGCCCTCCAACCCGACCTCACCACCGAGACCACCACCGCACTCCGCGGCCGCGTCGAAGCACTCGCCAACGCACAACCCCTCTACCCGAACCTGAACGGGGGTTTCTGATGACGCCGCGCACCCCGGGCGCCGAGTTGCCCGAACACCCGGACCGGCTCTGGCGATCCCCGGAGCCGAAGTCGTCGTACGACGTGGTGATCGTCGGAGGTGGCGGGCACGGCCTGGCCACGGCCTACTACCTCGCGGTCAACCACGGCATCACCAACGTCGCAGTGCTGGAGAGCGGTTGGCTGGCGGGCGGGAACATGGCCCGCAACACGACGATCATCCGCTCGAACTACCTGTGGGATGAGAGCGCGGGCCTGTACGAGCACGCCTTGAAGTTGTGGGAGGGGCTGGCGGACGAGCTCGACTATCCGCTGCTGTTCTCCCAGCGCGGTGTGCTGAACCTGGCGCACTCGCTGCAAGAGGTGCGCGACAGCGTGCGACGGGTCGAGGCGAACAAGCTCAACGGCATCGACGCGGAATGGCTGGATCCCGGGCAGGTGGCCGATGTCTGCCCGATCCTGAACACCTCGCAAGAGCTGCGGTACCCGGTGCTCGGTGCGACGTGGCAGCCGCGGGCGGGGATCGCCAAGCACGATCACGTCGCTTGGGGTTTCGCTCGCGCGCTGGATCGCATGGGGGTGGATCTGGTGCAGAACTGCCGGGTCACCGGGTTCGAGACGGTCGGTGATCGGGTGGTGGGCGTGACGACCACGCGCGGGCCGATCCGGGCCGGGAAGGTCGCGCTGGCCGCGGCCGGGAGCACCTCGGTGCTGGCCGACGAGTTGGGGCTGCGGTTGCCGATCCAGAGCCATCCGTTGCAGGCATTGGTCTCGGAACTGCTGGAGCCGGTGCATCCGACGGTGGTCATGTCCAACGCGGTGCACGTCTACGTTTCGCAGGCGCACAAGGGAGAACTCGTCCTCGGTGCCGGTGTGGACGCCTACAACTCCTACGGGCAGCGGGGGTCGTTCCACACCATCGAGCGGGAGCTGACCGCGGCCGTGGAGCTGTTCCCGATGTTCGCGCGAGCGCACGTGCTGCGCACTTGGGCCGGAGTCGTGGACGTGACACCGGACGCCTCGGCGATCATGGGCCGCACGCCGTTCGACGGCCTGTACGTCAATTGTGGTTGGGGCACCGGCGGATTCAAGGCCACGCCCGGAGTGGGCTGGTGCTACGCCCACACGATCGCCCACGACGAACCGCATCCGCTCAACGCCCCGTTCAGCCTGGAGCGCTTCACCACGGGCGCGCTGGTCGACGAGCACGGCGCGGCGGGCGTCGCGCACTGAAGGGTCAGCACTGTGGTCTTCGATTTTTGCCTTGTCAGCGGCGGAGCCGCTGAGCAGCGACCACCTGAGCAGCCGGCACCGCCGCGCAGATCCTTCCAAAGAAACCTTGAAGGAGACTCACCATGTTGCTGATTCCTTGCCCGTGGTGCGGGCCGCGCAATGAGACCGAGTTCCACTACGGCGGCCAGTCGGGCGTGCAGTACCCGGTCGATCCAGACGCGGTGTCCGATGTGGACTGGGCGCGTTTCCTGTTCTACCGCGACAATCCGAAGGGCGTGTTCGCCGAGCGCTGGTCGCACCAGGCAGGTTGCCGCCGATGGTTCACGGTGCGCCGGGACACCGCCACCAACGAGATCCACGCCGACGAGCCGAGGACGGTGACGAGGTGAGCAACGAGTACAGGCTTGCCGAGGGCGGCCGCATCGACCGCGGGCGCACCGTTCGCTTCCGTTTCGACGGCCGTGACTACGAAGGCTACGAAGGCGACACGCTGGCCTCGGCCCTGCTGGCCAACGGCGTGCACCAGGTCGGTACCAGCATCCGCTACGGCCGACCGCGCGGGATCGTCGCCGCGGGCTCGGAAGAACCGAACGCGTTGGTGCAGATCGAAAAGCCGTTCCCGGAGCCGATGCTGCCCGCGACGACGGTCGAGCTGCGCGACGGGCTCGAAGCCACCGGGCTTCCCGGGCAGGGGCGACTGGCCACCGAGCCGGATCCCGCCCGCTACGACGCGATGCACGCCCATTGCGACGTGCTCGTCGTCGGAGCCGGCCCCGCCGGCCTGTCGGCTGCGCTGAACGCGGCACGCAGCGGGGCGCGGGTGATCATCGCGGACGCCGATGCGGAGTTCGGCGGCAGCCTGCTGGGAAACGGCGAAACCCTGGACAACGCTGCCGGAACCCGGTGGGTGCAGCGGGCGGTCGCGGAGCTCGACTCGTGCGAGGAGTTGCGAATGCTGCCGCGCACAACGGTGTTCGGTCACTACGACCAGAACTACTTGGTGGCCGTGGAACACCGCGGCGACGACGCGCACAGCCGCCAGCGGATCTGGCGCATCCGCGCGGGAGAAGTGGTTCTGGCGACCGGTTCGCACGAGCGCCCGCTGGTGTTCGCGGGCAACGACCGTCCCGGCACGATGCTGGCCGCGGCGGCGCGGACGTACTTGCACCGGTACGGGGTGCTGCCGGGGCGGCGCGCGGTCGTGTTCACCACCAACGACAGCGCCTACGCGGCGGCCATCGACCTGCACGATGCCGGGGTCGAGATCGCCGCCATCGTCGACGCGCGGGAGGTCGTGTCGACCTACTGGGCTTCGTTGTGCATCGAGCGCGGAATCACCATCCGGCCGAGCGCCGCGGTGGTCGGAACATCCGGCAGCGAGCGGATTTCCAGCGTACATCTGACCAATGTGGACACCAGCGAGGACCGCCCGGCGCCCGTCCGGCAGGTCGTCGGTTGCGATCTGCTGCTGGTCTCCGGTGGATGGACGCCGGCCGTGCACCTGCACAGCCAATCCGGGGGAGAACTCCGTTACAGCCCGGAAATCGGTGCTTTCGTGCCCGAACAGGACGGTCGCAGGGTGCGGTCGGCGGGTGCGGCGGCGGGCTCGTTCGCCACGACCGACTGCCTGCACAGCGGTGCGCAAGCGGGTGTCGACGCGGCACGCGCCGCCGGTTTCGACGCGGAACCGGGCCGGGTTCCCGTCGCGAAGAATCCGCCCGTGCTGGCGGGCCGAGACGTGTGGTTGCTGCCGAGTCCGGCGGATTCCGAAGGGCACCACCAGTTCGTCGACCTCGCCCGGGACGCCACGGTCGCCGACATCCGCAAAGCCATCGGCGCCGGGATGGACTCGGTCGAGCACGTCAAGCGCTTCACCACGATCGGCACCGCGCACGACCAGGGCAAGACCTCGGGACCGCTGTCCACGGGGATCATCGCGGAGCTGCTCGGCAAGCGGTTCGCCGAAGTCGGGGCGACGACCTTCCGCGCTCCCTACACGCCGGTGACCTTCGCCGCGCTGGCCGGACGCGACAGAGGGGACCGCTACGACCCGATCCGCGTCACCGCCATGCACGACTGGCACGTCGAGCACAGCGCGCCCTTCGAGAACGTGGGGCAGTGGAAGCACCCGTGGTACTACCCGCTGCCCGGGGAGCAGATGCAAACCGCGGTGTTGCGCGAATGCCGCGCGGTGCGCGGCGGTGTGGGCATCCAGGACGTGTCCACTTTGGGCACGATCGACGTGCAGGGGCCGGATGCGGCCGAATTCCTGGATCTCGTCTACACGAACAAGATGAGCACCCTCAAGGTCGGCCGCATCCGGTACGGGGTGATGTGCACCGCCGACGGCATGGTCTTCGACGACGGCACCGTCACGCGCACCGGCGAGCACCGGTACCTGATCAGCACCACATCCGGGAACGCCGCAGGCGTGCTGGAGTGGCTGGAGGACTGGCTGCAGACCGAGTGGACCCACCTGCAGGTGCACCTGACCTCGGTCACCGAGCACTGGGCGACCATCGCGCTGGCCGGGCCGGATTCGCGGGCGGTGCTGAGCCGCGTGGCCTCGGGCATCGAGCTGGACAACGACAGCTTCCCATTCATGTCCTGGCGGGACGGGATCGTCGCGGGCCGGCGGGCGCGGGTGTGCCGGATCAGCTTCTCCGGCGAGCTCGCTTTCGAGATCAACGTTCCGCGGTGGTACGGGCGCGAGGTGTGGGAAGCGCTCTACGACGCGGGCGAACCCTTCAAGATCACCCCGTACGGCACCGAGACCATGCACGTGCTGCGCGCGGAGAAGGGTTTTCCCATCGTCGGGCAGGACACCGACGGCACGGTCACGCCGCACGACCTCGGGATGAGCTGGGCGGTGTCGAAGAAGAAGGACGACTTCCTCGGCAAGCGGTCCTTCAGCCGCAGCGACACCGCGCGCACCGACCGCAAGCACCTCGTGGGGCTGCTGCCGAAGAATCCCGACCTGGTGCTGCCGGAGGGCGCTGCGCTGGTCGGCAGCGCCGAGCTGCCGGAACCTCCGGTCCCGATGCTCGGGCACGTCACCTCCAGCTACCGCAGTGCAGCGCTCCGGACAGGTTTCTCGTTGGCACTGGTGAAAGGCGGGCGGGACCGGATCGGCGCCACCATCTACAGCCTCGTGGGCAACCGGCTCGTTCCGCTCGAAGTAACCGAACCCGTGTTGTACGACAAGGAAGGAGCGCGTCGCGATGGCTGAGCCCTACGGCGAATCCCCGTTGTCCGCCCGTGCGGGTACGCTCGCCCGGCATTCCGCGCCGGACGCGGTCCGCATCGCCGAGATCCCGTTCACCGCGCAGGTCGATCTGCGCGTGGACCCGAAAGGCCTCGCGGGCGGGCGGATCGGCACCGCGATCGGTGCGATGCTGCCGAACTTGCCGGGCAGCGTGGTGCGGACCGGTGATCTGCTGGTGCTCTGGCTGGGGCCGGACGAATGGTTGCTGCTGGGCCGCGAAGGCGCTGCCGAGTCCATTCAGGACACCTTGAGCGCGGCGCTGGGCGACGAGCACGGAGCGGTGGTCGACGTCTCGGCGAACCGGACGATCATCGAAGTGTCCGGGCCGAGCGCCCGCGAAGTGCTGAACAAGGGATGCGCGCTCGACCTGCATCCGCGCAGCTTCGGGCCGGACCGTTGCGCGCAGACGTTGCTGGCGCGGACGGGAGTGCTCCTGGTGTGCCGGGACGTGCGGCCGCCGAGCTACTGGCTGATCGTGCGCGCCTCGTTCGCCCGGTACGTCACCGACTGGCTGATCGACGCGGCCGCCGAGTACGTCGGGTGAACAACGAGCCGCCAAGGACTGCCCGATAAGGACCGAACCGGTCGACCCCGAATTGGAGATTGTCGTGACCGAAGTGCGTGGCGTTGTGGCGACCGGGAAGGGCAAGCCGGTCGAAGTCACCACGATCCATGTCCCCGATCCAGGACCCGGTGAGGCCGTCGTGCGCGTGCAGGCGTGCGGGGTCTGCCACACCGACCTGCATTACCGCGAAGGCGGCATCAACGACGAATTCCCGTTCCTGCTCGGGCACGAGGTCGCGGGCGTCGTCGACTCGGTCGGCGACGGCGTGCGGGACTTGGCGCCCGGCGACTTCGTCGTGCTGAACTGGCGCGCGGTGTGCGGTGTCTGCCGGGCTTGCCGCAGAGGCCGTCCGCAGTACTGCTTCGACACGCACAACGCGGCTGCGCCCATGACGCTCGCCGACGGCACGCCCCTTTCGCCCGCGCTGGGAATCGGCGGGTTCGCCGAGCGGACGCTCGTCCACTCCGGACAGTGCACCAAGGTCGCGCCGTCGGCGGAGCCCGCGGTGGTGGGTTTGCTGGGCTGCGGAGTGATGGCCGGGATCGGTGCGGCGGTCAACACCGGAAACGCCGGGCCCGGTGATTCGGTGGCGGTGATCGGCTGCGGCGGCGTCGGCGACGGCTCGATCGCCGGGGCCGCGATGGCGGGTGCTCGCCGGATCATCGCGGTGGACAAGGACCCGGTGAAGCTGGAATGGGCGCGCGAGTTCGGCGCGACGCACACCGTCAACGCCGCGGAGTCCGACACCGTGGAAGCCATCCGGGAACTCACCGGCGGCAACGGTGCCGACGTCGTAGTGGACGCGGTCGGAGTGCCGCAGACCTACACTCAAGCCTTCTACGCGCGCGACCTCGCGGGCACGGTCGTGCTGGTCGGCGTGCCCTCCCCGGAGATGCGGCTGGAACTGCCGCTGCTGGACGTGTTCGCCCGCGGCGGGGCGCTGAAGTCGAGCTGGTACGGGGACTGCCTGCCGGAACGGGACGTCCCGATGCTCGCGGAGTTGCACGAGCAGGGCAGGCTGCCGCTGGAGCGGTTCGTCACCGAGCGGATCGGGCTCGACGACGTGGAGTCGGCGTTCGAGAAGATGCACCGCGGCGAGGTGCTGCGTTCGGTGGTCACGTTCTGATGGGCGTGCGCATCGACCACACCACGACGACCGGGAAGTTCTGCCTGGACGGGGAGATCCACGAGGTCAGCAACAACGCGTGGGTCGTCGGCGACGAGCGCGAATGCGTCGTCATCGACGTCCCGCACGACGTCGACCGGATCCGTGAGCTGGTGGCGGGCCGCGCGGTGCGCGCGGTGCTGGCCACGCACGCGCACGATGATCACGTTCGTTGCGCACCGGACCTCGCCGAGGCCGTCGGAGCGGCGGTTTTCCTGCACCCGCACGATCTTCCGGTCTGGCGGCTGACCCACCCCTACCAGGTCCCCGATCACCGGCTCGCCGACCGCCAGCAGATCGGCGTGGGGCGGGCGGCGTTGCAAGTCCTCCACACACCGGGACATTCGCCCGGTTCGGTCTGCCTGTACTGCCCGGACCTGGGTGTGGTGTTCACCGGCGACACGTTGTTCGCGGGCGGTCCGGGCGCCACCGGCCGGTCGTTCTCCGACTTCGGGGCGATCACCGCCTCGATCCGGGACCGGCTGCTGCCGCTGCCGGAACGGACCCGCGTGCACCCCGGGCACGGCGCGAGCACGACCATCGGCGAGGTCAGAGAGCACTTCGACGAGTGGGTCGCCCGCGGCTACTGAGCCGGGAACCGCGGGGATGCTGCCGGCTAGGTTCTGTTGAAGAAGCGGCGTCGGCCGCTTGCGGTGCCCGAGGACTCGGCCGACCACCGGCGGGGTTCTCGGGCGTCTTCTGGCGAGGACAGCGGCACTACGTCAGGAGGAGATCCCGGAGCCGTCAGCCGCCTGGGGTTCCGCTGCCCGACCACCTATCCAAACCGCTTCCCGAACACTCCTCAGTCCCCGGATGCCGCGTTGGACGGTGCCGGGGCGGTGGCCGCCGCCTGGCGCGGGTTCGTGCCGGTGAGCAGCAACAACAGCGCGCTTGCCGCAGCCAGGCAGCTCATCAGGACGAATCCGCTGGTGAACGTGCCGGTGCGGTCGACGACGAAGCCCATGATGG
>NZ_JAFRFW010000607.1:0-5984 GCF_017434145.1 Saccharopolyspora sp.
ATCGGTGCGCAGCTGCCGTTTCAGGATCTTGCCGCTGGGGTTCTTCGGCAGCGCATCGGTGAACACGACGTACTTCGGCCGCTTGAACCCGGCCAGCCTGCCGGAAAGGTGCGTGCGGACGTCCTCGCCGGTGAGCGCGACGCCGTCCTTGAGCACCACGACCGCGGTGACCGCCTCGACCCAACGCGGGTGGGCGATGCCGAACACCGCGACCTCGGCCACCCCGGCGAGTTCGTAGACGGCCTCCTCCACTTCGCGGCTGGCGACGTTCTCCCCGCCGGTTTTGATCATGTCCTTCTTCCGGTCGACCACCGAGAGGTAGCCGTCCGCGGTCAAGGTGCCGAGGTCGCCGGTGTGGAACCAGCCGTTGCGGAAGACCTCCGCGGTCTTGTCCGGGTCGTCGTAGTAGCCCAGCGCGGCATGGGGGCTGCGGTGCACGATCTCCCCGACCTCGCCGGGTGCGACGGGTTCGTCGCGCTCGTCGACGATCCGAGTCTCCACATTGGTCGCCGCGACACCCGCGCTGCCCGCCTGTTCCAGCTGCTCGTGCGGGCGCAGGATCGTGGCCAGCGGGGCCATCTCGGTCTGCCCGTAGAAGTTCCACAGCGCCACGCCGGGCAACCGCTCCCGCAGCTCCCGCAGGATCTCCACCGGCATCGGCGACGCGCCGTAGTAACCCTTGCGCAGACTGGACAGATCCGTCTTGTCGAAATCCGGGTGGCGCAGCAGCGAGATCCACGCGGTAGGCGGGCAGAACAGCTTGGTGACCCGCTCCCGCTCGATCGTCGCCAGCAGCGCCGCCGGGTCGGGGCCGGGCAGGATGACGTTGGTCGCGCCGAGGTAGACGTCGGTGGAGAAGAAGCAGTCCAGCTGCGCGCAGTGGAACATCGGCAGCGCGTGCACCTCGACGTCGTCGGCGCTCATGCCGCCGTCGACGATGCAGCTGACGTACTGCGCGATCAGCGAGCGGCTGCTGAGCATCGCGCCCTTCGGCCGCGACTCGGTGCCCGAGGTGTACATCAGGCGCAGCGGGTCGTCATCGGCGATGAGCACGTCGGGGGCGTGCGCCGGGCCGTCCTGCCACCAGGGGTCCACGCTTTCCCACCCGGGCGACGGGTCCTGGCCGCCGAGCGGGATCCAGCCGCGGACGCCACCGCGGACATCGGCCTGGTGCAGCGCCTGCTCGGCCGTGGTGCCCAGCGAATCCTCGACGATCACGCCGCCGGCCCCGGAATGGCCGAGGATGTAGGCGATCTCGTCGGCGGTGAGCATGAAGTTGATCGGCACCAGCACCACGCCCAGCTTCGCGGTGGCGAACGCGATCACCGCGAACTGCCACGAATTGCGGCTCAGCAGCGCCAGCCGGTCGCCCTTGACCAGCCCGCGCTCGGCCAGCGCGTGCGCGGTCCGGTTCACCGCGGCGTCGAACTCCGCGTAGCTGAACCGCTGCTCACCGGCCACCACGGCGAGCTTGTGCGGGTTGCGCCGGGCGGTCCGGTGCAGGAGATCGCCGATCGCGTGCTGGCGTGCGCGCGCCACGGACTCGTCTTCGGCCATGCTGTCTCCGGCCATGCTGGGACCCCGCCTTCCCGCGACGCTGCGGCACCGATCCGACGATGATGTCGCTGCCACTACATCGGACAGTGCCGCCCGGGGGCAAGGCAGTGGGGGTTCCGGCGTTACCCGGCTCGACAGGCCCTCCCACATCCCCGCCCGCACCTGTTGCATTGCCGGTGCCGCGCGCCGGGACCGGCGGCCGCGCTCCGCAGGGATCGAGCCTGCCGGGACACCGCGCCGGGCCGGTAATGACCGGACCGCGCAGCGGGTATGCCGCGCGGAAGGACTCTCGTTGGATTGGAAGAGCTGCAATGCGAGCGACTGTGATTCACGGTGCCGGTGACGTGCGAGTGGAACACGTGCCGGACCCGAAGCTGCACGAGCCCACCGACGCCGTCGTGCGGGTGCTGCGCTCCTGCATCTGCGGCAGCGACCTGTGGCCGTACGGGTCGATGGGACCTTCGCAGCAGGGCGAGCGCATCGGGCACGAAGTCCTCGGCGTCGTCGAAGAGACCGGCTCGGACGTCACCGGGCTCAAGGCTGGAGACGTGGTCGTATCGCCGTTCGTATGGGCGGACAACACCTGCGACTTCTGCGCCGAGGGCCTGCAAACCTCCTGCCGCCACGGCGGAATGTGGGGCGTGGGCGATGTGGACGGTTGTCAGGGCGAGGCCGTGCGCGTCCCGCAAGCTCAAGGCACGTTGGTGAAGCTGCCGGTCGGTGAGGATTCGGAGCTGCTGCCCTCGCTGCTGACGCTGTCCGATGTGTTCCCCACCGGCCACCACAGCGCCGTGACCGCGGGAGTCGGGCCGCGCACGTCGGTGACCGTGATCGGCGACGGCGCGGTCGGGCTCTGCGCGGTGCTGGCGGCCAAGCGGCTCGGCGCCGAGCGGATCGTGCTGATGGGCAGGCACACCGACCGCACCGACCTCGGCCGCGAGTTCGGCGCCACCGACGTCGTCGCGGAGCGGGGCGCGGAGGGCGCCGCGCGGGTGCGCGACCTGACCGACGGCGACGGCACGCACACCGTGCTGGAATGCGTGGGCTTGGAACCGGCGCTGGAGACCGCGCTCGAGGTGGTCCGGGACGGCGGTGTGGTCAGCCGGGTCGGTGCGCCGCAGTACGAGCAGGTGCCGATGGGCGCGGGCACGTTCTTCCGCAACATCACGCTCACCGGCGGTGTCGCACCCGCCCGCGCCTACATGGAGGACCTGCTGCCCGACGTGCTCATCGGCAGGGTCCAGCCGGGCCAGGTGTTCGACCGGACCGTCGGTCTCGACGACGTCCCCGCGGGCTACCGGGCGATGGCCGACCGGGAGGCGCTGAAGGTCCTCGTGCAGCCCTGATCCGCCCGCGGCGCGGTGCCCGCTGCCACGTGGACATCGCGCCGCGAGAACGCTCGCCGTAGCGGCGGGGTCCACATCGGACTGCGGTCGAGCGGTCCGTGTTCTCAGCGCTTGCCCGAGTTCGGCTCTGCTGCCGGTTGTCTGCGCTGAACGAGCTCGACCACAGGCGCTCAGCCGTCCTTGATCTTCTTCATGGTCAGGTGCGACGTGATCCGCAGGACGCCGGACAGACCGCTGAGCTTGCCGGTCTGAAACGCCTCGTAGGCGGCGTGATCGGCCACCGCGACGCGGAGGAAGTAGTCGGGGCGGCCGAACAACTTGCGGAATTCGATGACCTCTTCGTAGCCGGACACGGTGTCCTCGAAAGCCTCGATGGTCTTCAGGTCGGTGGCGTAGACCTCGACCTCGATCAGCACTTCCAATCCGCGACCGAGGGCGTCCGGGTCGATGACCGCCCGGTACCCGCTGATCACCCCGGATTCTTCCAGCCGCTTGACCCGGCGCAGGCACGGCGGCGGTGTCAGCCCCACCCGCTTGGCCAGTTCGACGTTGGTCAGCCGACCGTCCTGACGCAGGTGGAACAAAATTTCACGGTCGGTCGGGTCCAGGTCGATAGCATTGCTCACAGGGCGAGTGTAGCGGCATATCAGGAAACCATATGACGCGGGTTTTCTCCTAAAATTCCCCGCATGAGCACTCCGGTCGTCATCAGGGACCCCGACCGCCCGTCGAGAACACCGGAAGCCTTGGCCGCGCTCAAGGATTCCGGCTCGGTCGGGCTCGGGCTCGTGCCGATCGGGCTCGCGTTCGGCGTGCTGCTGAGCCATTCGGGGCTGGCGTGGTGGTGGGCCACCGCGTGCGCCGCGCTCATCTACGCCGGATCGTTCGAGTTCCTGCTCGTCGGCCTGGTCACGGCCGCGGCGCCGCTGTCGTCGATCGCGCTGACCGCGTTGCTGGTCAACCTCCGGCACGTGTTCTACGCGTTGTCGTTCCCGCTGCACCGGGTCCGGGGCCGCCTCGGCAAGACCTACAGCACCTTCGCGCTGACCGACGAGGCGTATGCGCTGACCACGACCGAACACGCCCGCGACTGGACCGGTGCGCACATCCTGTGGCTGCAGGGGTTCACGCACCTGTATTGGGTGGGCGCAGCGACCGCGGGCGCGCTGCTCGGCTCGTTCATCCCCGACGGCGTCACCGGGATGGACTTCGCGATGACCGCGCTGTTCGCCGTGCTCGCGATCGACGGCGTGCGCTCCAGCCGGGGCGACCTGCCGACTCCGCTGCTGGCCCTGCTCAGTGCACTCGTGGCCCGGCTGGTCACGCCCGGCCAGCTGCTGCCGGTCGCGTTCACCCTGTTCACCGCCGGGCTCGTGGCCCGCTACCTCGCCAGGACCCGCCATGCCTGAAACCGGTTATCTGCTCGCCGCCGTGGCCGTTTCCGCCGCGGTCACCTGGGGTCTGCGCGCGCTGCCGTTCGCGGCGCTGTCCCAGCTGCGTGCCAGCCCGGTCGTGCACTTCCTGAGCACCAGGATGCCCGCCGGGGTCATGCTGATCCTGCTCGTCTACTCGCTGCCCGACCTCGCGCCGTCCGAGCCGTCTTCGCTGATCCCGCTGGTGGCGCTGGCGGTCACCATCGGCCTGCACCTGTGGCGCCGCAATCCGCTGCTGAGCATCCTCGCCGGAACCGTGGTGCACGTCGTCCTGGCCAGCACCCTCGGCTGATCACGCGCAGCCTCGATCACGGAGCGATCGGGCGGAAGCGGTAGGTCTCGCCGTGGCTGAGGTAGCGGAATTCCGCCGCTGTCGCGGATTCCGCCGCGGCTGTCTTGATGTCGTCCAGTCCGGACTGGAACACGGAGAAGTCGTTGTAATGGATGGGCACGGCGACCCGGGGTTCTACGATCTCCACGGCCCGGACGGCTTGTTCGCCGGTCATGGTGACCACGATGCCCAGCAGTGTGGTCCCGCCCGCGTGCACCAGCGCCAGGTCGATCCCGGGAAACCGCTGCGGGATGTCGTGCAGCCGATCGTGCAGCAACGTGTCCCCGCTGATGTAGAGCCGGAAATCCGCCGCGTCGCCGCGCCCGAAGTCCAGCACGCTGCCCATCGTGGGCGGCAGCATCCCGGCCACCGCATCCGGATCGTGCTTGGCGGGCATCGCGGTGACGCGCACTTGCGCATCCCCCTTCGTCACCAGCTGGGATTGCCAGGTGTCCAGCGCGTGGCCCGCGGTGAAGCCCTGCTCGGAAAGCAGGCCGACCGCGTGTCCGGTGCTGATGATGGGCGTACCCGGGTCCAGTTCGGCAGCGGCCACATCGTCGAAATGATCGCCGTGGTGGTGCGAGAGCACGATGAAGTCCAGCTCCGGAAGATCGGCGATCTGGCAGGACGGTTCGACTTCGCGCCGGGCGTACATGCCGTGGCCGAGGTGCACGTGATCGCCTTGGTGCAGGAAGGCGGGGTCGGTGAGGATCGTGAACCCGCCGTAGCGGATCAGCGTGGTGGCGTTCCCGATGAAGTGGACGCTGCCCTCGCTGAAGTCGGCGGAACCTCCCACCGGCAACGCCAACGGTGCGTGCACGACTACACCCCTCACTCCGCCGAACCCTGCTGACTCGGCTCGGCCTACCCGGCCGGAACCGTCCCGCAAACAGCGCGCCGACGCCGCTGGTCGGATACGGAGTGAACGGGCCGGTCGCCGCTTCCTGCCGGGCCGGCGGCACGCTCGCTCAGGCCGATCCGCGCCGACGAACCCGGGTGGCGATGCGGCACGCGATGTTGGCGCAACCGGCCCACGGCGCACTGCCTGATCGTTATGGTGTTCGCGAGGTGTGTCGTTGGCGGATCTCGCCGTGGAGATCGACCACCGCGATCTCGCGGGAGCGGTCGTCGGTGCAGGGCATCGGCTGACTGTGTCTCGCTGCGGGGTTGGTTGGTCGTAGGGGGTTTGCAGGCGTGGAGTGGGACATTCACCCCGAGCAGGTCCGGGGTGTGCTGGCGCGGACCGCGAGTACCGCCTCGGAGTTCGACTCGCATGTGGCCGCGATGCGCTCGGAGATCGAGGGCGCGGCCGGGCAA
>NZ_JAFRFW010000608.1:0-3542 GCF_017434145.1 Saccharopolyspora sp.
ACGCTGTTCGGCGGCGGCTACATCGCCTCCGGACCGACCGGGCCGAGCCGGGCGCCGAGCGTGCACCTGCCGCCCGGGCTGCGCCTGACAGCGGCCGAAGGCGCCGGTGAGGTGCAGACCCCGGTCGCCGGGGCGGCCGCGCGCGGGTTGCGGCTCGGTGATCGGGTGTGGCTGCGGCACGCCAAGGCGGGCGAGCTCGCCGAGCGGTTCACGCACTACCACCTCGTCGAGGGCGGCACGCTGCTGCGCAGCGCGCCGACCTACCGCGGCGAGGGCATGTCGTTCGGCTGACCCGGCGGCAACCGGTTGGCCAGGTAGCCGCGCACCAGCTCCTTCGCCTCGCTGACCAGCTCGGCGTCCCCGGCGGCGTCGCGGCGGAACGCGAGGTTGAGCACCGCGTCCGCGGCCTCCACCGCGACCGACAGCGGAAGTTGCAGCTGCGCGCCTTCCAAGTCGAATTCCTTGGCCAGCAGCGCGGTCAGCTTCTCCGCGATCACCGCGTTGTTGTCCTGGGTCTCGTCCAGCAGCCGCAGATCCACCACGTCGCCGAAGTGCAGCCTGCTGAACGCCGGCACGTCGCGGTGCATGGTGATGTAGACGTCGATCACCGTGTCCACCGCGTCCCACCAGTGCTGCAGGTCGGCGGTGGTGAACCGCTCGGAGATCGCGGCGACGAAGCGGTCCAGGTTGCGCTGCGTCAACTCCTGCACGACCGCCCGCTTGTCCGGGAAGAACTGGTACAGCGAGCCGACCGCGACACCGGCGCGTTCCGCGATCAGCGTGGTGGTCACCCCCTCGTAGCCGAGCTCGTCGATGAGCTCGGCGCAGGACTCCAGCATCTTCTCCACCCGCTGGGTGCTGCGCTGCTGTACGGGCCTGCGGCGGAGGGGGGCGACTTCGGCGGGCAAGGCGACTCCTTGATCACATGTGCGGACCGTCGCGGGCTGGACGTCGGCGGTGCTGACGATCCCGCTGCGGAGGGTCCCGGTGGCCGGCCCGGACCCCGCGTGCTCGGCATCCTGGCGGCCACGAGTGGCGCTTTCACATCTTCCCAGCAACCGGGACCCGTCCGGCTCGCTGGATCTCTTCAGCTCCCGGGCGGTTCCAGCACCGCCAGGTGCGGCCGGCCGGCGGCCGCGCAGCTGGTGAAGCGGCGTGCGCGGATGGCCGGACGCTGCCGTGGCGGCTGGGCAGGCGGTCGGTCTGACTGGTGCGTCCAGATTCGGCCGATCACGTGCAGTGTGCCGCTCGCGCCGGTGCGGCGGGGCGGGGACATGCCGGGGCCGGTGTCGACCGAAGGGGTGGCTTCGCGCGGCCGCGTCCCGCTCGGTGGAACACCTGTGCTCGCGTCAGGCAATTACCGACATAGTGTCGCAGGTCACCCTGGATGGGTTGGAGTTACTGCGTGGCGTATGCATTCGGTCACATTGCTGGCGCACATAGTCACTATCTAGCGTGAGGCGAAGCCTCCCGGTCGCCAACTGGTGTGAGGCGGAACGTCCCGAGCTGTGACGGAAAGGTGATCGTGAGCTACTGCGGCGTCGCGCCCCGTTCTCCCCGTTCCCGAATGCCCTGCGCCCCGGGGAACGCCGCCGTCCGGCAGGTCCACCCGTCCCCACCGTCCAGAGAACTCGCCGCGGGCACTTGCCGCCCCGTCACCGGGGGCGTCCCCGCGCACCACCAGTTCGCCCGGTGACCGCGCGAACGCCGGTCTCCCGGCCGGTCCCGACACCGCGAACAACACCGGAGCAGTCCCGCCGCGGCCTTTGGGCGCCGTTGTGCGCTTCGGAAGCGGACGCGATGTTGCAAGCAGGCGGCTACACCGAGCGCGTCCGCTGGTCCGCGGGTGAGCTCCGGCTGGTCGGTTCCCGCGGCCGGGGAGTGCCGCTGGGCGCCGAACCCGCCTGGGCCGACCTGTTCCGCGCGCTGGTCCGCTGCCGGTCCAGGCGCACCCGGCACGATCCGCGTTGGCTCCGGCGGCTGAGCAGGCAACTCCCCGGGCCGGCGCCGGATCTTCCAGCAGCGGACGGTTTCGCGGCGGTGGTGCGCACGGATCCGGTGCTGCGGATGCACTGCGCGGTGCTCGCCGCTCGCGCGGAGCACGCGGAGCCGAGTCCGCAACACCCGGAGCACCCCGGCGGAACCATCGCGGCCGGGTCGCGCGCGCTGGTCGAACCTGGCCCGGACGGTGCTCCGGCGTTGCTGAAGCTGCTGGTGGACAACCGGTTCGAGCACCGCGAGCACGAGTTCGGGTTCTTCCTCGAGCGCTTCGTGCGCCCGGCGGTGCGCGCTTTCCGCATCGCACTGGAGCAGCACCGCGCGGTGCTGTTCGCGGGCGAGGACGCGCGGCCCGCCTTCGAGCTCTCACCGGAACTCGCGGTCACCGGCCGAGTCGTGGCCACCGGCGTGGTCGCGGACGCCCACCCGGTCGCCGTCGCGCGCGGTGCGCGGTCGTTGCGCGGTGCGCTCGACGAACTAGGCGCCGCTTTCGACCGCATCGGATACCGGCCGTTCGCCGCGGAATCCGCGCGCGCGGGGATCGAACGGGTGCTCACCGAGGAGTTCCGATACCTGCAGCCGCGCACCGCGCGGCTGCTCGGGTCGGTTGCGCAGTTGCGGCCGTTCGCGCACACCGTCGAGTCCGAACAGGACGAACTGCTCCGGCACGTGCTGCACCAGGTGCAGGAGCGCACCCGGAAACGGCGGTGGGACCGCTCGTTGCCCCAGCCCGCGGTGGTGATCGACCTGGACCTGTGCGGCATCGTGCCGTTGCGCCGCACCGTCGAAGCCACTCGCGCGATCGCCGGGCCGCGGCCGGGCGCACCGGAGGGCATACCGGAGCTCGCCGGCCCGGACTCGCTGCCGGTGCTGCCGACCTGCGCCGAAGCCACCTGGCAGCGGTTCGTCGAACTCAGCGGGCTCGGCGCGCAGTATCCGGCGGTGGACTGGCCGGCGGTGCACACCGAGTTCTCCCGCGCTCTAGCCCGACCCCGGGAACTGCTGCGCACCGACGTGGTCAACGCGGGCCTTGCCCGGTTCGCGTGGGACGTGCGCGACGCGGGCGGCCAGGTCGTGTTCTGCACCGGACGCGACGAGCAGTTGCGCGAGCACACCGAGGCGGTGCTGGCGGCCGCGGGCGTGCCGACCGCTCCGCTGCTGTGCATGCCGGACGGGAAGGCCGAGGCACTACCGGAACTGCGCGAGCTCGACGTGGTCGCGGTGTTCGGCGACCAGCGGGAAGGCCGGATCGCGCTGGGCGAGGCGTTCCCCTCCGCGTTGACCATCCGCGTGCAAGTCCCCGGACTGGTGGCCGAACGCGAACAGCCGCACGCGCAGCGCGCGATCGCGACGTTCGAGACGACGCCGCGCGCGCCCGCGCCCGGGCCCCGGTTGTCGCACACGCACTCGCTGGAGGAACTGCAGATCGGCGAACTGCGGGCGAACCGGTCCGCGCAGGACTGGGCCGTCCGGCTGGACCACGCGGAATCGCTGGAGGTGGTCCGGTCGGTGCGTGCCGACGCCGACCGCGCCGCCGACCGCCT
>NZ_JAFRFW010000067.1:0-2053 GCF_017434145.1 Saccharopolyspora sp.
CCCGCGGCGCCGTTCCGGCGTTCCTGCGCGGCCTGCTGCGCACGCCCGCGCGGCGCGCGGCGGTCACCGGATCCGGCAAGACCGCGGGTCTGGTGCAGCGGCTCACCGGGCTCGGTGCGGCGGACCGCGCGGAGCTGGTGCTGGAGCTGGTGCGCGGCCAGGTCGCCGCGGTGCTCGGGCACGCCGATGGCGCGGCGATCGAACCGGACCGGGCGTTCACCGACCTCGGCTTCGATTCGCTCACGGCGGTCGAGCTGCGCAACCGGCTGGCGACCGCGACCGGGCTGCGCACGTCGGCGACCGTGGTGTTCGACCATCCGACGGCGCGGGCGCTGGCCGGGCACGTGCTCGACGAGCTGATCGGCTCGAACGAGGCCGACGCCGCGGACGCTCCGGTGCGGACCGCGGGCGATGAGATCGTGATCGTCGGCATGTCCTGCCGCTATCCCGGCGGAGTGTCCTCGCCGGAGGACCTGTGGCGGCTGGTGCGGGCGGAGGCCGACGCGATCTCCGGGTTCCCGGCCGATCGCGGCTGGGACCTGGACGCGCTCTACGACCCGGACCCCGACGCGCTCGGCACGACTTACGCGCGTTCCGGCGGTTTCTTGCGCGGTGCGGCGGAATTCGACCCGGAGTTCTTCGGCATGAGCCCGCGCGAGGCGCTGGCGACCGATCCGCAGCAGCGGCTGCTGCTGGAGTCCTCCTGGGAGGCGATCGAGAGCGCCGGGATCGACCCGCGGACGCTGCGCGGCAGCCGGACCGGCGTGTTCGCCGGGGTGATGTACAACGACTACAGCGCGGTGCTGGCCGGTGGTGAGTTCGAGGGCCACCAGGGCAGCGGGACCGCGCCGAGCATCGCCTCCGGCCGCGTCGCCTACACCTTCGGGCTCGAAGGCCCTGCGGTCACAGTGGACACCGCGTGCTCGTCGTCGCTGGTGGGGATGCACTGGGCGATGCAGGCGCTGCGCGCGGGGGAGTGCTCGCTGGCGCTGGCCGGAGGCGTGACGGTCATGTCCACTCCGGCGGCGCTGATCGAGTTCTCCAGGCAGCGCGGCCTTTCGCCGGACGGGCGCTGCAAGGCTTTCTCCGACTCCGCGGATGGCGTGGGCTGGGCCGAGGGCGTCGGAATGCTGGTGCTGGAGAGGCTGTCCGACGCGCAGCGCAACGGGCACGAAATCCTCGCGGTGGTGCGGGGTTCCGCGGTGAACCAGGACGGGGCGTCCAACGGGCTCACGGCGCCGAACGGGCCGTCGCAGCAGCGCGTCATCCGGCAGGCGCTCACCGGAGCCGGTCTGTCCACCCAGGACGTCGATGTGGTGGAGGCGCACGGCACCGGCACCGCGCTCGGGGATCCGATCGAGGCGCAGGCGCTGCTGGCGACCTACGGGCAGGATCGGGAGACGCCGCTGCTGCTGGGCTCGGTGAAGTCCAACATCGGGCACACCCAGGCCGCCGCTGGTGTCGCGGGCGTGATCAAGATGATCATGTCGATGCGGCACGGGGAACTGCCCGCCACGCTGCACGCCGAGCAGCCTTCCGCGCACGTGGACTGGGAGGACGGTGCGGTCGAACTGCTCACCCGCGCGGTGCCGTGGCCGGCTGCGGACCGTCCGCGGCGCGCTGCGGTGTCGTCGTTCGGGATCAGCGGAACCAATGCGCATCTCGTGCTGGAGCAGCCGGAATTCCCTGCTGCTGCAACGGAATCCTCGGATGTGCCGGAGTCCCTTGATGGCCCGGAAGCTCTGGCCCCGGACGGCCGGAACTCCCCGGGCCGCCCTGCACCGTCGGAGAACGCTGCATCGTGGGAGGAAACTGCATCGCCGGAGACCGCCGCCTCCGACGTGGTCGTCTGGCCGGTGTCCGGCCGCACCCGCGCCGCGCTGCGCGCGCAGGCCGCGCGGCTCGTCGAGCACCTGACCGAGCGCCCCGAGCTGCGCCCGGCCGACGTGGCGCACTCGCTGGCCACCACCCGCACCGATTTCGAGCACCGCGCCGCCGTGCTCGGCACCGACCGGGACGAGCTGCTGGAGGCGCTGCGCGCGCTGGCCGCCGA
>NZ_JAFRFW010000609.1:0-4416 GCF_017434145.1 Saccharopolyspora sp.
GTCGGTGCGCAAGTGCGCCACCGGTAGCCACGGGTGCGGTTCGTGCCTGCCGCGGTGCACCAGCAGCACCTCGTCCCCCCGCGCGTGCAGCCGCTCGGCCACCCGGCGGCCGAGGAACCGCGTGCCGCCCAGCACCAGAACTCGCATGGAACCGACCCTGCCACGGCACGCGCGCGCACCGGCGGGCGTTCACCGATGGCACAACGGGCTCAGCCGGTGGTGGCCGGTTCCGCGACGCGGGAGGTCAAAAAGCTCAGCAGGTCCCGCTCGAACGCGTCCCGGTACGACCCCGCCAGCCCGTGCGGCGCCCCGGAATACACCTGCAACGTCGCATGCGGGATCAACTGGGCGGACTTGTTCGCCGCGGCCTGGATCGGCACGATCTGGTCGTCGTCGCCGTGCGCGACCAGCGTGGGCATCTCGAAGCGGCGCAGATCGTCGGTGAAGTCGGTCTCGGAGAACGCCGCCACGCACTCCAGCGCCGCGTTGATCGCGACCTGCATCCCCATCAGCCAGAACGCGCTGCGCGCCCCGTGGGTGATCGTCGAACCCGCCCGGTCGGCGCCGTAGAAGGACGCGGAGAAGTCCCAGAGGAACTGCGAACGGTCCCCGCGCACGCTCTTGCGGATGTCGTCGAAGACCTCCATCGGCGTGCCCTCCGGGTTGTTCGGCGTGCGCAGCATCAGCGGCGGCACCGCACCCAGCAGCACCGCCTTGGCCACCCGGGAACCGCCGTGCCTGCCGATGTAGCGGGCGATCTCGCCGCCGCCGGTGGAATGCCCGACCAGCACCGCTTCCCGCAGATCCAGCGAGTCCAGCAGCGCGGAGAGATCGTCGGCGTAGGTGTCCATGTCGTGGCCGCGCCACGGCTGCCCGGAACGCCCGTGCCCGCGCCGGTCGTGCGCGATGGCGCGGAATCCGTGCGAGGCGACCAGGTTCAGCTGCTCGTCCCACGCGTCAGCGTTGAGCGGCCAGCCGTGGCTGAACACGACCGGCGGACCGGCTCCCCAGTCCTTGTAGAAGATGCCGGTTCCGTCGCGGGTGGTGATCATCGGCATGGTCGGAGTCCTTCCTGCCTCGGGCGTCCGCAGGCGAACGTCTCGCCTGCGCCACCGGGCGTTCCCGCCGCGGCCGGGTGGTGACTCGGGACTTTGTGCCCGAACTGGTTCCGTCGCTGCGATCAGGACCCCGTCGAGAGGGCAGCTCCGCGCGTGCGTCGAGTGCCGCAGCGCGATCGTGAGCATCGCCGCAAAACCGGGTCGCGGACACACCGCGTCCCGCGCGGCGGGCAGAATCACGGCAGGGCAGTCCCGCATCGACAGCGCGAAGGGGAGTCGTGAAAAAGCACATCGCCATGGTCTCGGTCCCGGCCCACGGGCACATCAACCCGACGCTGCCGCTGGTCGACGAACTCACCCGGCGCGGGCACCGAGTCAGCTACGCCACCGGCGAGAGCATGCTGGAGACCGTCGAGGCCGCCGGTGCCGCGCCGGTGCGGATGCCCGCGCAGATGCCGGACGTCTCGCAGGTGCAGAACCGCGCGATGTCGATCGAGACGCTGCTGTCGATGATGAGCTTCATGCGCGACCAGGTCACCGACGCGTTCCCGGTGCTTCAGGAGCACTTCCGCGCCGACCCGCCGGAGGTGATCTGCACCGACATGATGAGCGTGGTCGGGCGGATGCTCGCCGACAAGCTCGGCACCCGCGACGTGGCGCTGCTGCCCAGCTTCGCGGCCAACGAGCACTTCGACATGCACGACCGGATGGCCCAGCACGTCGACTTCACCGATCCGCGGGTGCAGCAGAGCCAGCAGGAGTTCGCCGCGCTGGGCGAGCGCTTCGGGGTCCGCACCGAGCTGATGTCGATGCGCAGCGAACCCGCGCCGGTGAACCTGGTGTTCCTGCCGAACCGCCTGCAACCGGCCGCCGAAACCTTCGACGAGCGCTACCACTTCATCGGCCCCTGCCTGGGCCGCCGCGCCGAGCAGGACTACCACCCGGCCGACGAGCAGGCCCCGCTGCTGTTCGTCTCGCTGGGCACCGCGTTCAACCACCGCCCGGACTTCTACCGGCTGTGCCTGGAGGCGTTCGCCGACAGCCGCTGGCAGGTGGCGATGTCCATCGGCGGCACCGTCGAGGCCTCCGAGCTGGGCACCATCCCCGGCAACATCGACATCCGCCCGTCGTTCCCGCAGCCCGTGGTGCTGCGGCGCGCTTCGGCGTTCATCACGCACAACGGGATGGGCTCGACGATGGAGGCGCTGTACTACGGGGTGCCGCAGCTCGGGCTGCCGCAAATGCCCGAGCAGGAGGCCAACGCCGACCGCGTCGCCGAACTCGGCCTCGGCAAGCGCCTGGACGAGAACCTGCTCGACGCCGACCGGCTGCGGGCGGCCGTCGAGCAGATCGCCGCCGACGAGCAGGTCCGCGACAACCTCGCCGAGATGCGCGAACACGTGCGCGGCGCGGGCGGCCCGATCGCGGGAGCCGACATCATCGAAAACCAGGCCGTCTGAGGGCCTTGTCGGCACAGCAGGTCCAGCCGTGACCTGCCCGGGCGAGGTCACCGGCGATGCAGGCGCCCGGTGCCGGCCGACAGCGAGCACGACTGCGCCGGTCGGCCGGTTCGCCGCGTTCGCGCTGTCGAACATGGCGCGATCCGGTGGGCCCTCGGCGCTGCCGATCGAGAACGGATCAGCGAGATCGTTGATGCCGGTATCGCGCGTGTGAACTCGTCTGTTGCTGAGCCGAGGTCGTGCGTTCGGGGCAGCCTGCCGGGGCGTCTCAGCGCCCGGCAGCGCTACTCGGCTGCGAGCACGGCAGTCAGCAGGCCGGGGAAGTGTCGTTGCAGCTCGGCGGTGCGCAGTTCGCTGTAGCGCGCCGTGCCCTCGTCGTACTGGGCGATGATGCCGCTGTCGCGCAGCACTTTGAAGTGGTGCGTCGAGGTCGACTTGGACACGGTGAGCCCGAAAGCCCCGCAGCTCATCGGCTGCTCCGCGCGCGCCAGCGCGCGGACGATCTCCAGCCGGACCGGTTCGCCGAGCGCGCGCAGCACCTGATCCACCCGGACCTCGCCCAGATCCGGACGGGGCAGCATCTTTCGAGTGCCGCGCTGGTGCCGCGTGGTGACCATGCCCACATTGTACGACGGAATTCGTACAAGCGGTCCCGTCGTTGCGCGGTTGGTACGACAGCGATCGTACAACTCGGCGCGGCCAGCGCGTTTTGCCGAACTGAAGCGAACGATGCCCAGTCCGCGCCTGCTCCGCAGCACAGCCCCGAACCTCCCGGGAAGGAGACAGCAGGCGGTATGTCGACCAGCACCCGTGCGCGGCTGTTCGAGCCTTACCAGCTCGGCAGCGTCGAACTGCGCAACCGCACCGCGCTGGCCCCCATGACGCGGGTGAACGCAGCACCGGACGGCACGGTCTCCGACCGCATCCGGGAGTACTACCGCATCTTCGCGGCCGGCGGGTTCGCCGCGCTGATCACCGAGGGGCTCTACATCGACACCGCGCACAGCGCCGGCTACTTCGGCCAGCCCGGCATCGCCACCGACGCGCACGTGCAGTCGTGGCGCCCGGTCACCGAGGCCGTGCGCGGCGAGGGGTCGACCATCATCGCCCAGCTCATGCATGCCGGACCGCAGGTCCAGGGCAACGCATTCGGACTGGGGCCGCTCGGCCCCACCGACAAGCCCGCGCGCGGCGAACAGCTGCCGTTCTACCGCGGGTCCGGGCCTTTCCCCGCCCCGTCCGCGATGACCATCGCCGACATCGGCGAGGTCCGCCAGGCCTTCGTCGACTCGGCGCTGCGCGCCCGCGAGGCCGGCTTCGACGGCGTGGAGCTGCACGGCGCCAACGGCTACCTCCTGGACGCGTTCCTCACCGACTACCTCAACGACCGCGACGACGAGTACGGCGGCTCGCCGCGCAACCGGGTGCGACTCACCGCCGAGATCTGCCGGGCCGTCCGCGAGGCCGTGGGCGCGGACTTCGTCGTCGGCGTGCGAATCTCGCAGGGCAAGGTCAGCGACTCCGCGCACAAGTGGGCCGGCGGAGCCGACGAGGCCGAGGCGATCTTTACCGAGCTGGACGGGGCCGGGCTCGACTACGTCCACACCACCGAGCACATCGCCTCGGCACCGGCGTTCGCCGACGATCCGCGGCCGCTGGCGGCGCTGGCCGGCCAGTTCACCGACGCCACCGTCATCGCCAACGGCCACCTCGACACCCCCGACGAAGCGGGCGTCCTGCTCGAGCAGGGCCCGGCCGACCTCGTCGCGCTCGGACAGTCGGGGCTGGCCAACCGCAACTGGCCGGAGCGGGTGCGCGCCGGCGCACCGCTCGACGACCGATTCGTCCCACTCGACGGCGGGCTCGCCGACGTCGAGGACTGGGAACTCGACGCGGAA
>NZ_JAFRFW010000610.1:0-4307 GCF_017434145.1 Saccharopolyspora sp.
CCTCGCCCACCGCACGCGCACCCTCCGCCAGGAACGCACCCGCGCGATCCCGGCCGACGCGGCGAGTGAGCTTGCGCGCGACAACGACCCGGGACGAACGCTCCGTCAGCGGTGTCGATGCGCTCGGCGCATCGGCCGCTGGAGCCGTCCCGGGCCGCTGATCAGCGTGCGCGCCCTCGGCGATCAGGCCACACCTTCCGGCAGGTGCTGCTTGGCAACGTCCACCAGCGCGGCGAACGCCTGCGGGTCGCGCACCGCCATGTCGGCGAGCACCTTGCGGTCCACCTCGACCTCGGCGGCCTTCAGGCCCTGCACGAAGCGGTTGTAGCTCAGACCGTTCTGCCGGGTCGCCGCGTTGATGCGGGTGATCCACAGCTTCCGGAAGTCACCCTTGCGGGCGCGCCGGTCGCGGTAGGCGTAGACGTTCGAGTGGAGCGTCTGCTCCTTGGCCTTGCGGTACAGCCGGGAGCGCTGGCCGCGGTAGCCGCTGGCCTGCTCGAGAATGCTGCGGCGCTTCTTCTGGGCGTTCACTGCCCGCTTGACGCGTGCCACGGTTCCGTCCTGTCGATCTCATCGGGGGCGGCGGGACCGCCCGGGGGGCTGGAAGCACTGGGAAGCCGGTGCACCGGCGGAAGGTCCGCTCGGGGCGCGGCGTCCGCGCTGCGGTCTCAGCGGCCCAGGAGCCGGTTGACCTTCTTGACGTCGTTCTTGGCGACCGTTTCGGTGCCCTCCAGGCGACGGGTCACCCGGCTGGACTTCTTCTCCAGGATGTGGCGACGGCCCGCCTGCTCGCGGCGCAGCTTGCCACTGCCGGTGACCCGGAAACGCTTCTTCGTCCCGCTGTGGGTCTTGTTCTTCGGCATCTCTCATCCTTCTCATACGGGGTCCACCGCGCTTCTGGCGAGGCGCAGCGGACCTGATCGGGCCGATGGCCGACCGGTCGGTGCGCTACCGGCCGGCTGCGACGCCGACCGGTGCTACCGGCCGTCCCATCGTCGGGCTCCCGGTGCCGCGCGGGCGTCACCGGGTCGTCCGGCGGGAGGCGGGAGGCGAAGCGTCAGGACGCGGTCGCCTTCTGCTTGGTCTTGTTGGTCCGGTGCGGAGCCAGGACCATGATCATGTTGCGGCCGTCCTGCTTCGGCTTCGCCTCGATGAACCCGAGGTCGGAAACGTCGTCGGCCAGCCGCTCCAACAGCCGGAAGCCGAGCTCGGGACGCGACTGCTCGCGACCGCGGAACATGATCGTCACCTTGACCTTGTGACCCTGGCCGAGGAAGCGGGACACGTGGCCCTTCTTCGTCTCGTAGTCGTGCGGGTCGATCTTCGGCCGGAGCTTCTGCTCCTTGATGACGGTCTGCTGCTGGTTGCGGCGCGATTCGCGAGCTTTCTGCGCACTCTCGTACTTGAACTTGCCGTAGTCCATGAGCTTGCAGACCGGCGGGCGCGCCTGCGGGGCGACCTCGACAAGGTCCAGATCCGCTTCCTGCGCCAGCCGGAGCGCGTCCTCGATGCGGACGATTCCGACCTGTTCGCCGTTGGGTCCGACCAAGCGGACTTCGGGCACGCGGATGCGGTCGTTGATGCGCGTCTCCGTGCTGATGGGGCCTCCTCGGTTCGATGGTCGTCGCTGCTGCAGCCTCGGCGCGTGAAGCTCGCCCCTGGACGTGCAGCGATCCCGGCGCATTCCGGATTACCCGGAACAGCGCCGACCCTGCTCCTGCCGATCGAACCGGTACCGCGATACCGCTCGCACCACCCGTGCGCCGCACCGGTGGGACCGGGACCCGGCGACCTTCAGAAGGCGGTCACTCGGGTGGGAGCGGGGCTCCACTTGGCGCCCCGAACTACAACGGGGCTCGACTTTCGTCTCTTACTGTTGTGCCGGACCTGGTTTTCGGCCAGGCGCCCGGCCAGCCCCCGATTGCACGGGAGCTGTTCGTTCATGCCAGGGTAGCAGCCGTGAACGAACCGCAGTCGACCCCGTCCCCCGGCGAAAATCCGGAGCTCCCGGGCGATTCCGGTGAGCCCGCGGATTTCGCGGGTTCCTCGGAAGCCGAATCCGCGGCGATGTCCTCGAGCACTGGGCTGCCCAGCGGTGGACTCCCGAGCGGGGCGCCTTCGAGCGGCGCCTCGGCCGCAGCCGACCCCATGGACAACGTCCGCGAACTCGTGGATGTTCCCAGCGTCGAGGTGATCAGCCGGGCCGCGGTGATGCTCATGTCGTCGGCCGCGGAGAAGCTCGGCCTCGGCGACGACGAACCGGACAGCGCGCCCGGCCGGGACCTCGACGAGGCGCGGCGGCTGATCACCGCGCTGGCCGGGCTGGTCACCGCCTCCGCGGAATACCTCGGGTTGCACGCCGCGCCGATCCGCGACGGGCTGCAGAGCCTGCAACGGGCGTTCCGGGAAGCCAGCGCGGTGCCGGACCCGCCGGGACAAGGCCCCGGGGAGAAGTACACCGGGCCGGTGCGCTGAGGGGTCATTCCCCGCCGTAGTGCGGGTGCGTGAGGTTGTCGCGCTGCTCGACCAGGCGGCGCGCCGCGTCCTTCGGCAACCCGTGCACCGCCTCGCGCACCGCCAGACCCACCGCTTCGCGCGCCGACCAGCGCACCGCCGTCTCGTCCTCGGCGTCGTGGTCGAGCCACAGCGAGACGAACACCAAGGTCTCCTGGTCGGGTTCGAGCAGTCCGTCCGCGACCGAGTCCAGCACGCCCTGGGCCACCCCGACCTGGCAGGCGCCGCCGATCAGCGTGGCGCTGCGCGCGGTGTTGGCGACCTCGTGGCCGACCAGCAGCGTCGGCGGCTGCACCGTCTCGCAGAAGGGGTGGTCCGGGCCCGCCGAGACCAGGATCGGCGCGAGCCGGTCCGCGGGCCGGGTCAGCGAGGTCACCAGACCGGCGACCGCGGTGCCGCTGCGGCGGGCCAGCACGACGATCGCCCGGCAGGCGTTGGGTTTGCGACCGCCCCAGCCTTGCGCGATCCGGCCGTCCGAGCTGCGGGTCATGCGCCCTCCCAGGAGTCACCGGCCGGGGCGCTGCCCGGCGGGCCGGGTAATGGTCTTGACCTTCCGAGCACCGCACGGGGATGTCAAGGTCGGCGCGACGAGCGGTCACCGGGCCACGACGAGCACCCGCGAGGCCCTCGCGACTTCAGCCCGGCTCCTCCGCTGCCCCACCATCGTCGAGCGAACGGACCGTTCGACCAATCTAGTGGGACGAACGGTCCGTTCACTCATCGCCGAAGGCGGGCGCGGGGCGGTGGGGCCGGTCAGTTGCCGAGCACGGCGAGGGCGTCGATCTCGACGTCGAACCCGGGCAGGCCGACGTAGACGGTGGTGCGGGCGGGGAACGGCTCACCGACCACGCGGGCGTAGGTCTCGTTCATCTCGGCGAACTGCGACACGTCGGTGAGGTAGACCCGCAGCATCAGCACGTCCTCGAGCCCGGCGCCGCCGGCGTTGAGCACGGCGATCACGTTGCGCAGCGACTGCTCGGTCTGCTCGGCGACGCCTCCGGGCACCAGCTTGCCGGTGGTCGGGTCGACCGGGGTCTGCCCGGAGACCTGGAGGATGTTGCCCTTGCGCACGCCCTGCGACAGCGGGGTGCCCGCGGGCGGGGTCGGCGCGTCGCCGGTGGTGATCACGGTGCGGGCCATCGGTGCTCCTTCGTGGTGCGTGCTGCGTTCGGCGGCCGACCCGCGGGTCGCGGTGCGGCGGCCGGAAGATTCCATCAGATTCGTCTGGACCAATGCACTGCGGTGGTGCTTATCATCTCGGCGGCCCGATCTCTGGAGGTTCGTTGTCCGCGACGCCCGAAAGTCCCGGTATCGATGCGTCCGCTGTGGACGCGCTGCGCGAGGAACGGCTCGACTGGCGGTTCAAGGGCGTTCCGGCGGAGGCGTTCGGCCGCACCGCGGGGGAATTCCTGAGCGGCCGCCCGCGGCTCTTCGACGCCGGGTTCGTCGGCCCGCTGCTGGTGCTGGACGACTCCGCGCTCGCGCACAACCTCACGACGATGGCGCGCTGGTGCGAGCGGCACGGCGTGCTGCTGGCCCCGCACGGCAAGACGACGATGGCGCCGCAGCTGTTCCGCCGCCAGCTCGACCACGGGGCGTGGGGCGTCACGGCGGCGAACATCAGCCAGCTGCGGGTGTACCGGGCGTTCGGCGTGCGGCGGGTGCTGCTGGCGAACCAGCTGGGGCAGCTGACTGCTTACGCGCTGGAGTCCGGCAGGGTCGATTTCTGCCCGGCGCCGCTGCTGCTGCTGAGCCTTTTTGCCTATGCCTCCAGCTCTATCTGGATTTTTCCG
>NZ_JAFRFW010000068.1:0-1676 GCF_017434145.1 Saccharopolyspora sp.
CGTGATACTTCCCATCTCTCGAACGGAGACAGCACATGACGAACGGAATCGTGAAGTGGTTCAACTCGGAGAAGGGCTTCGGCTTCATCGCCCCTGACGAGGGCGGGCCGGACGTGTTCGTGCACTACTCGGCCATCGACGGCACGGGCTTCCGCAGTCTCGAGGAGAACCAGCAGGTGAGCTTCGAGGTGACCCAAGGCCCCAAGGGCGCCCAGGCGGAAGTCGTCCGCGCGATCTGAAGTCACGCTCGGTGCCCCGCTTTGCGGGGCACCAGGGCACCCCCGACACTGCTCCCGCGTCGCGCGGTCGAGCCGTGTCGATCCCGGGCAGCGCCTTCGCGCCGGAGCGCGCCACTCGTGCCGAACAGCCCACCACGGGCGCACGACATCCCGGCGAGTTTTCTCGCTCGCACACTTTTCCCGCCCGGTAGAGCCGAGTCCGTGACCGTCGCCCCGGCTCCCCGCGGACGTTCCCGAATCCAGCCACCTGCAGCCGCGACCGCTCGCGCCGGGTCGGCTGAGCCCTCTTATTGCATTGGAGTCCAATGCGGACAACAACCCCCTGTCCCACTTTCCCAGCCGCTTTCCCGGTAGACGGTGACATCACCGGATCCGGAACATCCGCACTGGCCGAGAGGCTGAGGCCGCACCTGTTGACAGCGCCCCCGAACACGGTCCTCGACCTCTCCGCGGCCGGCGACATCGACGACGCGGGCATCGATCTACTTGCCGCCGTGCGCACCTACGCGGCGCATCGCGGGCTGGCGTTCAGCGTGATCAATGCACGTTTACGGCTGCAGGACCCGTTGCTGGCCGCGGGAGTGCGCACATCGGCGCCGCAGGCCGCGTCCGCACCGGTACCGCTGCACACCGCGGCGAACGCATGAGCCGGCACACCAGGTACATCTCCCGCACGCTGTCCGACGATGCGTGGCAGATCACCGATGCCGAAGGCCAGCACACCGCCCGGCTCACCGGCACCGAGAAAGACGCCATCGCACGCGCCCATCGCCAACTCGCCTCCCACGGCGGCGGCAACGTGCTGGTCACCGACCTCGAATGACAGCATGCCCGGGCACTACCGCGAGCGCGTCGATGTTGTGCAAGACGGGGCCTGTCGGTCCACGACGGCTGACCAAGTTCCTTCGGAACTGCGAAGCAGCACGCCACGACGCGCCTCGATCAGAGAACCACAGCATGGGCGCAGTCCGGTGCGGACGTTCGCCTGTACCTGCTGGAACGGGAATCAGCCATCGCCCGCGCCGTCGAGGATCCGTCGCGCACGAGCGCGGCGGAACGAGTGGCGGCAGCACAGCCCGCAACCCCCTTGGCAGCAGGCGAGCCTGAAGCCGTCGCCGCCATCGATGACGCGGAAATGGGTGCGGTCCCGGCCGCGGGACTAGCATCGGGGTCATGGCTAAGATCGACTTCAGTTCCCGCGTCGGCGTGTGGTGGACCAGCGACGCCTGGCCGATCCGCGACGTCCAGCCGCACGCCCGCGAGATCGAGCAGCTGGGCTACGGCTCGCTGTTCTACGGCGAAGCGGCGGGCAAGGAATCGCTGACCCAGGCGGCGGCGCTGCTGGGCGCCACCGAACGGCTCGCGGTCGGCACCGGCATCGCCAACGTGCACGCCCGCGATGCGCTGGCGGCCGAGGCAGGCAGCCGGACGCTGAGC
>NZ_JAFRFW010000611.1:0-2405 GCF_017434145.1 Saccharopolyspora sp.
CGCCTGCCGCGGCACCGAACTCGCCGCGTTAGCCGCACCCGCCGCACCGGCCCCGGCAGCCGAGACCGATCCCGCGGCCGGTGCCGCCGCCAGGTAGGCGGCCGCACCGGCGCCCAGCACCAGCGGCGCCACCACGGCGCGCAGCCCGCCGTTGACCTCGGCCAGCTCGGCCGCGAGCGCGCGGCAGCGGTCGCAGTCGTCCAAGTGGTGATCGACCTGCGCGGTTTCCCGCCGGGACAGCCCGCCCCTGGTCCACGCGCCGAGCCTGCCGACCGCCGCGCGGCAGGCTTGCAGGCCCGGCTGCTCGGGATCCAGCGAACTCAGGTGCACCTGCAGGTACGCCTGCCGCAGCCCTTCCCGGGCGCGGTAGGCCAGCGCCGAGACCCCGTTCGGCGTGAGTCCCAGGATCGGCCCGACCTGCGCGGGGGTCTGCCCTTCGATCTCGATGTGCCAGAGCACGGTCTGCCACCGCTCCGGCAGCTGCGTGAACGCCCGCGCGGCCAGCGAACGCTCCAGCCCGGCCACGGCGGTGTCGTTGAACGGCACGCTCAGATCCGCCCCGGAGACCTCCGCGACGTCGTCGGCCAGCTGCAGCTTGCGTTCCCGGCGGGTGCGGTCGTAGGCCA
Organism: Saccharopolyspora sp.; assembly: GCF_017434145.1. NCBI lineage: Bacteria > Bacillati > Actinomycetota > Actinomycetes > Pseudonocardiales > Pseudonocardiaceae > Saccharopolyspora > Saccharopolyspora sp. Next base: position 627 of record NZ_JAFRFW010000611.1, read on the forward strand.
CGTGCCGCAGCGAAGTCAGCAGGTAGGCGCGGAACGCGGTGCTCGGGCCGTGCCCGCCGCGCAGCGCGTCGAGCACCTTCGCGAACGCCTCCGAGACCAGGTCGTCGGCCTCCGATCCGGAGCGGGCGACCTGCCGGGCCATGTTGTGCGCGGCGGCCACGTGCCGTTCGTACAGCGTTCCGTACGCCTCGGTGGAACCGTGCCGGACGGCTTCGATCAGTTCCCCGTCGCTGGGGTCCTGCGCTTCTGCCGGGGCTGTGGCCACGCCGCACCTTCCTTCGTGGTCCGCTGTCTCGATCCGTCGCGGCGCCCCTTCGGCGAGACGCCGGTCGGCGCTGCGGCGAACGGCCGCGCACCGGCACCGCCGATCAGCGCAAGAACCGCCCAATCGAACCATTCGCGGTGCCGGAGGTCGATCCGCCAACGCGGTGCGAACCGACCGCCCACCATTGTGATCGACTCCTCCGCAGGCGCCGCAGGCAGTCTTGCGTCATACCGGAACCCGCAGGTCGTCCCAGTTGCCGAAGGGGGTCGGAGATGACTGAACGGATCCGGAGCGCTGCAGGCGGCGAGCGGGCGCTGCGGGCGCGCTGGCGCACCGCGAGCCTCGCCGCGGGATGGCCCTTCCCGAGCGACTGGGGCATCCGGGCGGTGCGCGAGGTGTGCCGCGCGGTGGCGACCGGCGCGGAGCTGGCGGAGCCGCTGGGCGAACTCGGCGCGGGCCGCGCGGAATCCGGCGTCGGGCTCGCCGAGGCGCTGCAGGACGTCGCCGCGCTGCACGCGGTGAGCACGGGCTCGCACCAGGACGGGCTGGTCTCGGCCGATCCGGACGCGGTGCCCGCAGCGATGCTGCGGCCGGTCGCGCTGGGCTGGGCCGATGTGCAGGCCGAGCACACCGTGGACCGCGAGGTGCAGGACCCGCTGACCGGCCTGACCACCGCGTCCTACCTGCGGACCCGGCTGCACGAGGTGTACCGGGGAGCGCGCGCCGCCGGGCGGTCCCCGGACGCCGACCACGTGCTGATCAGCGTGTCCGTGCAGATGCCGCGGGCTTCGGGCCGCTATCCGCTGATGATGGCCATGGTGCTCGCCGCCGACGTGCTGCGGGAGGTGTTCGACTCCGGTGAGACGGTGTCGTTGCTGCGCACGAGCACGGCTGCGGTGCTGGCGCCGCGGGACGAGCGGTTCTCCGAGCGCTGCGAGCAGGTTCGGCTGCAGGCGGCGCAGCGGATCGCGGCCGATCCGGCGCTGCGGCCGGTCGGGCCGGTGCGGGTGCAGGAGGAGCCACTGCCGGAGGACCACGCCACGGCCTGCGCGATGCTCGGCACGCTGGACTGAGTTCGAGCAAGCCGCTCGGCCGCTGCGAAAGTGCCGCACGTCGCCATTCGGCGGTCCCCATCGAGATGATCAGTGCGGGCGTCTTTAAGCTGCGTAGCCGTGGACCACCGCACTCGTACTCCCGTCGTCGGCATGGTCGGTGGCGGACAGCTCGCGCGGATGACGCACCAGGCCGCGATCGCCCTGGGGCAGTCGTTGAAGGTGCTGGCCGCCGCCCCGGACGACCCGGCGGCGCTGGTCGCGCCGGACGTCCAGATCGGTCCCCACACCGACCTGGCCGCGCTGCGCGCGTTCGCGCAAGGCTGCGACGCCGTCACGTTCGACCACGAGCACGTGCCCGGTGAGCACCTGCGGGAGCTGGTCGCCGCGGGTGCCGCCGTGCACCCCGGCCCGGACGCGCTGCTGCACGCGCAGGACAAGCTGGTGATGCGCCGCAAGCTC
>NZ_JAFRFW010000612.1:0-2690 GCF_017434145.1 Saccharopolyspora sp.
GGCGCGCGGGAGGGTGCACATCGCCGCGCTCGCGGTCGGCGCCGCCCAGCGCGCCCTCGACGAGTCCGTGTCCCACGCCGCCACGAACACCCAAGGCGGTCGGCGCATCGGCGAATTCCAGCTGGTGCAGGCGGTGCTGGCCGATCAGCAGACAGATGTCCTCGCCGGTCGCGCCATGGTCCGCGAAACGGCGCGCGCCCACGTCAGCGGCGAGGACCGCCGCATCGGCCCTTCCGCGGCGAAGCTGTTCTGCACCGAGATGGCGGGCAGGGTCGCCGACTCGGCCGTGCAGGTGCACGGCGGCGCCGGCTACATGCGCGAGATCCCGGTCGAGCGGATCTACCGCGATGTGCGGTTGCTGCGGCTCTACGAAGGCACCAGCGAGATCCAGCGGCTCATCGTCGGTGGGGGACTGGTGCGCCAGGCGGTGCGCGGCTCGTGACCACCGGAGAGCTGCCGCTGGCCGGAACCACCGTCGTCGCGCTGGAGCAGGCCGTCGCGGGGCCGCTGGCCAGCCGCCACCTCGCCGATCTCGGCGCCCGCGTGATCAAGATCGAGCGGCCGGGGCAGGGCGACTTCGCCCGCGACTACGACGCCGCGGTGCACGGTTTGTCCACCCACTTCGCCTGGCTCAACCGCGGTAAGGAATCGCTGGCGATCGACCTGAAGTCGGACGGCGGGCTGCGCGCCGCCCGCGAACTCATCGCCCGGGCCGATGTGTTCCTGCACAACACCGCGCCGGGAGCGCTCGAACGGCTCGGGCTGGACGGCGAGACCTTGCGGGCCGCGCACCCGCGGCTGGTCGTGGTCAACATCTCCGGCTACGGGACCGGCGGACCGCGCCGCGACCGGAAGGCCTACGACATGCTCGTGCAGGCCGAGACCGGGATGGTCGCGGTGACCGGCACACCGGAGACGCCGTCCAAGACCGGAGTGCCCAACGCCGATATCGGCGCCGGTCTCTACGCGGCGATGTCCGCGATGAGCGCGTTGCTGCGGCGCGAACGCACCGGTGCAGGCGGCGTGGTCGACGTGTCGATGTTCGACGCGGCCGTCGAGTGGATGGGCCATCCGCTCTACATGCAGCTCTACGGCGGCGCGCAGATCCCGCGGATGGGACTGAGCCACGCGGCGATCGCGCCGTACGACGCCTATCCGACCGCGGACGGGCAGATCCTCATCGGGGTGCAGAACGACCGCGGATGGCGCCGGCTGGTGACGGAAGTCTTCGGCGCCCCGGAACATGCGGAAGATCCGCGGTTCGCCACCAACGTCGACCGGGTGCGCAACCGGGCCGAGTGCGACGCCTTGGTGGCTGCGTGCACCGCGCGGTTCGCCACGGCCGAACTCGACGAGCGGCTCGCGGCCGCGGGCATCCCCGCCGCTCAGATCAACGGCACCGCGGAACTGGCCGAGCATCCCCAGCTCGCCGAGCGGGACCGGTGGCGCACGGTGCCGACCGAAGCGGGCGAGATCCGCGGGGTGCTGCCGCCGATGACGTTCCGCGACGCCGAACTGCCGATGGGGCGGATCCCGGCGCTCGGCGAGCACAACGCGGCGATCCTCGCTGAACTGGAACTCGATGATCAACCCGACAGCGGAGGGGACGTTGATGGCTGAGCAGCTGTCCGCGCAGCGCGTGGCGATCGTGACCGGCGCGGCCAGGGGAATCGACGCGGCCACGGCGCTGCGCCTGGCCGCGGACGGGTTCGCGGTCGCCGCGCTCGATCTGGAGGAAGCGGCGGCCGAGGACACCGCCGCTGCGATCGCCGCAGCAGGCGGCACCTCGCTCGCGGTGGGTGCCGACGTCTCCGACGCCGCAGCCGTCGATGCCGCCGTCGCGCGGACCGCCGAGGTGCTCGGCTCGCCCTCGGTGCTGGTCAACAACGCCGGGATCACCAGGGACAACCTGCTGTTCAAGATGACCGAGCCGGACTGGGACGCGGTCATGGGCGTGCACCTGAAGGGTTCGTTCCTGATGAGCAGGGCCGTGCAGCAGCACATGGTCGCGGCCGGGTACGGGCGGATCGTGAACCTCTCGTCGACGGCTGCGCTGGGCAACCGCGGTCAGGCGAACTACTCGACCGCGAAGGCCGGGCTGCAAGGCTTCACCAAGACGCTGGCCGTGGAACTCGGAAAGTTCGGCGTGACCGCGAACTGCGTCGCGCCCGGCTTCATCGCCAGCGACATGACCAAAGCGACCGCGCAGCGCATCGGCGTGCCGTGGGAGCAGTACGCGGCCGACCGCGCCGAGGCGATCCCGGTGCGCAGAGCGGGTGAGGTGGACGACATCGCCAACGCGGTGTCGTTCTTCGCCGACGAGCGGTCCGGCTTCGTGTCCGGGCAGATCCTCTACGTCGCCGGCGGTCCCAAGGCTTGAGCCTGCGAAGCTCGGTGCCGTCACCGGGAAACGTATGCTGCGGGCATGGCCCTCGTGGACACCTTCAGAGCGCTGCACCACCGCGGTGACGTGCTGCTCATGCCGAACCCGCCGGACGCGGGCGCGGCGAAGATCATGCAGTCGCTCGGGTTCTCGGCGCTTGCGACGACCAGCAGCGGTGCGGCCGCCGCCCGGGGACTGCCGGACGGCGGCTTGAACCGCGAGTCGGCGTTGCACGCCGCCGCCGAGATCGCGGCAGCGGTCGACGTGCCGGTCTCGGCGGACCTGGAGAACGGGTTCGCCGCGGAAC
>NZ_JAFRFW010000613.1:0-6579 GCF_017434145.1 Saccharopolyspora sp.
AGCGCGCCGCGCCCGGCGGAGGCGGCGGTCGCGGCGGCCTCGGCGAGCCGGTCGGTCCACTGCTCACCGGGCAGCGCCTGCCACACCGCGCGGGCCGGTCTGCCCGCATGCACGGCGTCCAGCAGCGACGGACCCCACTGGTACCGGGACCAGGGTTCGCTCGGCGGCCGTGGCGGCGTCGCCGCGGGTTCGAGCACCTGCTTCTCGGCGCGCGCGTGCCGCGGCGGCACCGCCAGCCGCACCACGTCGGCGAGCATCCCGCCGTAGCGGGCGGCCACCGCCCGGCACAGCTCCAGCAGCCCGGGCGGTAGCACGACCTCCGAGGAGGTCACCCGCTCCAGCCAGCGCAGCGAGCCGGTGAACTCGGAGGTTTCCTTGCGCTCCAGCAGGAATCCGTCGACGAGCTTGTTGCGGAACGACACCCGCACCCGGCAGCCGGGCACGGCCTCGCCGTCCAGCCGCTCCGGGACGAGGTAGTCGAAGGTGCGGTCCAGGTGCACCGGCAGCGCGACCTCCACCAGCACGCTGGCCACCGGAGACGTCGCGGCAGCCGTGCGCGCGGCGTCGCTCGTCGTCCGCGGGGCCATGCCCTTTTCTCTACCAGAGCGCACCGACGCCCGGACGGTCCGCCCGGGCCTGCGGGATCATTACGATGCCTCCTGCAACGAGTCCGCGGCGGGAAGGACCCCGGTGTTCCAAGTCGTCTTCCACCACCCCGAGATCCCCGGCAACACGGGCAACGCGGTCCGGATGGTCGCCGGTTCCGGGTGCGCGCTGCACCTGGTCCGGCCGCTGGGGTTCAGCGTGGCGGACGCGAAGCTGCGCCGGGCCGGGCTGGACTACCGCGACCGCGCCGCGCTGCACGTGCACGACGATTGGGAGGCGCTGCTGCGCGATCTCGCGCCAAAACGGATCGTGGCGTTCACGTCCTCCGCGGAGACCTCGTTCGAGCAGGTCTCCTACCGCCCCGGCGACGTGCTGCTGTTCGGCCGCGAGTCGACCGGTCTGCCGCCGGAGGTGCTGGACTCGGAGCGGATCACCGCCAGGGTGCGGATCCCGATGCTGCCCGGCATCCGCTCGATGAACCTGGCCAACTCGGCAGCCGTCGCCGTCTACGAGGCGTGGCGCCAGCAGAACTTCGCGATGCCCTGACCCCGCTTTTCACCACGAGTGAACGGACCGTTCGACCAATCTAGCCGGACCAACGGTCCGCTCACTCCGAGAAGTCGGCCCGGATCTAGCGATCCGCGGGTGTGTCGGCCAGTGCTGGACCACGCGGGACCACCAGGAGTGAACGGACCGTTCGACCAATCTAGTCGAACCAACGGTCCGCTCACTCCGGGAAGTCGGCCCTGATCGGGCGGCGGGTGCGCGTGTCGGCGGTCGGTCAGAGGCGGCAGGCCTCGAGCGGAGTCACCAGGATCGCCCGCGCTCCGGCCGCCCAAAGCTGATCCATGATCGACTGCGCGCGCCTGCGCGGCACCATCACCCGCACCGCCACCCAGCCGTGCTCGTCCAGCGGCGAAACCGTCGGCGACTCCATGCCCGGAGTGATCTTGCGGGCGGCTTCCAGCGTCTCGGTGGGGCAGTTGTAGTCCATCATCACGTACTGCCGCGCGATGAGGACGCCGCGCAGCCGCTGGATCAGCACCTCGACGGCCTGCTCGCTGTCGGCCGACAACGGGTCGCGGGTGCCGCGCACCAGCACCGCCTCGGAACGCAGGATCGGCTCGCCCACGGTTTCCAGCCCTGCCTCGCGCAGCGACGCGCCGGTCTCCACCACGTCCGCGATGGCGTCGGCCAGGCCGAGGTCGACCGCGGTCTCCACCGCGCCGTCGAGCTCGATCACCTGCACGTCGATGCCGAGATCGGCCGCGGCCGCGGTCACCAGCGCGCCGAACGAGGTCGCCACCCGCTTGCCGTCGAGGTCCTTCAGATCGTCGAGCCGGCCCGCGGGTGCGGCGAAGTAGAACCGCGACACCCCGAAGTCCAGCGGCAGCAGTTCCTGGGTCGTGGTGTCGGTCCCGGCGGCGCGCAGCAGGTCCTGGCCGGTGATGCCGACGTCGAGCACTCCCGTTCCGACGGTGCGCGCGATGTCGGTGGGACGCAGGAAGACGAACTGCACGTCGTTGGCCGCGTCGGTGGCGAACAGCGCCTTGTTGTCGCGGTGCACGCGGTAACCGGCGTCGGAGAGCAGTTGGACGGCGGGACCGTTCAGCGATCCCTTGTTGGGCACGGCGACCCGGAGCATGGATGATCCTTCGTCGATTCGGTGGGCTGGTGGGGTCCCGGCTCAGCCGGGATGGCGGAGCGTTCCACCCGCCTGGTGCGGCGAGCGGAACCCGCTATGGCGCTGACCACCGCACATCGCGACGAAGCCTCCTCTTCCTGGTTGTTTGCGACCACCCGGAATGGTGGCACACCGCCCCGCGCACCGACTTCGCCACGTGCCCGGCGACACGCACCGGCGTGTCCGGGAGCATGTCGTTGCGGCAGGCTTCGATGGTTCGCCGTGACAAGGCGGACCCGACGCCGAGCACCGATCCCCACGTCCTACTACGACTGGTCGGAGATCTCGGAATCGTGGAAGGCGCACATCTTCCCGGTGGTTCCCGCGCGCTGAAGGCCACGCGGGGCGCTGCTAACGCGCCCCGTCAGCAGCGATCACCTTCGAAAGTGAGCCCGCGGCTCAGGCTTCCGCGCCGGAAGCGAGCCTGCGGCTGACCGCGTCCCACAAGGTCGCCGAAAGCAGCGACTTGGCCCCGTGCGGAATCGGCGTCTCGGTGCCGTCGGTGGACAACAACCAGCCCGCGTTGTCCTCCACCTCGAACGCCTTGCCGTCCCCGACCGCGTTCACCACCAGCAGATCGCAGCCCTTGCGGTCCAGCTTGCGCCTGCCGTGATCGAGCACCGTGGTGTCCGGATCCCCGGTCTCGGCCGCGAATCCGACCACCAGGCCGACCGTGGAACCACCGGTGCGACGCGCCGCGACCAGCTCGGCGAGGATGTCCGGGTTGCGGGTCAGCTTCACCGGCGCCGGATCCGCATCCGCCTTCTTGATCTTGTGCTGCGCGAGGTCGATCGGCCGGAAGTCGGCGACCGCGGCCGCCATCACCACCGCGTCCGCGCCCTCGGATTCCGCCAGCACCGAATCCCGCAGCTCCTCGGCGGTGCCGACCTGCACCACCCGCACGCCGGCGGGCTCGACGAGATCCGCGGTGTGCGCCGAGATCAACGTGACCTGCGCGCCCCGGTGCGCGGCGACGCGGGCCAGCGCGTAACCCTGCCGCCCGGACGACCGGTTGCCGAGGTAGCGCACCGGGTCCAGCGGCTCCCGCGTGCCCCCGGCGGTGACCACGACGCGCCGCCCTTCCAGGTCCCGCGGCAACGCGGTGGCCGAGGTCAGCAGCAACCGCGCCAGATCGACGATCTCGACCGGGTCGGGCAACCGCCCCTTGCCGGTGTCGGCGCCGGTGAGCCTGCCGCTGGCCGGTTCCGCGACCACCACGCCGCGGCTGCGCAGCAGCTCGACGTTGTGCTGCGTCGCCGGGTGCTCCCACATCTCGGTGTGCATCGCAGGGACCATCAGCACCGGGCAGCGCGCGGTCAGCAACGTCGAGGTCAGCAGGTCGTCGGCCATCCCGTGCGCGGCGCGGGCGAGCAGATCCGCGGTGGCGGGCGCGACCACGACCAGGTCGGCCTCCTGCCCCAGCCGCACGTGCGGCACCTGGTCGACATCGGTGAACACGCCGGTGCGCACCGGATGCCCGGACAGCGCCTCGAACGTCGCGGCACCCACGAAGTTCAACGCCGCCTCGGTGGGCGCCACCCGCACGTCGTGCCCGGACTCGGTGAGGCCGCGCAGCACCTCGCACGCCTTGTAGGCCGCGATGCCGCCGCTGACCCCGAGCACGACCCGCGGGCGCTGCGCTTGCTGTGCCACAGCTACCTACCGGAGGTTCACTCGCCTTCGGTGTGCTCGAGGACGCCGGCGTGGATCTCGCGCAGCGCGATCGACAGCGGCTTCTCCCGCGGGCCCGGCTCCACCAGCGGACCCACGTACTCCAGCAGGCCCTCGCCGAGCTGGGCGTAGTAGTCGTTGATCTGCCGGGCGCGCTTGGCCGAGTAGATCGCCAGCGCGTACTTCGAGCTGACCTGCTCCAGCAGGTCGTCGATCGGCGGGTTGGTGATGCCCTCCGCCGAGGACGGCTGGGACTGGGTGTTGAGGGCGGCGAGCGAATTCGGCGTGGTCACGTGGTGGCTCCTGCTGCTGTGTGGGTTTCGTGCCCCGGTCCGTTGATCAGGGCCGCTGGTCCGGGGCGGTCGGGTCCGGCGAGCCGGGTGGTCGCGGTCGGTGCTGCGACCCCGGCGCCCCGGCGCAGCGGCCTAGGCGAACCGTTCGGTGTCCTCGGTGCCCGGCGAAGCTCCCGCTTGCCGACCACCGCCGTCCGGCCCTTCGACTGCTGTGTCACCGACTGCTGGGCCTCCGGCGCCCCTACCGGGATCCGGATCGGCCCCACCGGCTCCGCGACCGGTCACCAATCGTACCAATTCGCTGGTCGCGGCCCGGACGTCGGCGTTGACCACGGTCGCGTCGAACTCCGGCTCGGCGGCCAGCTCCTGCCGCGCGGTCTCCAGCCGGGCGCGCACCACCTCGGGATCTTCGGTGCCGCGCCCGGTCAACCGCTGCACCAGCGCCTCCCAGGACGGCGGGAGCAGCATGACCAGCTGGGCTTCCGGCATGGAACGCCGCACCTGGCGGGCGCCTTGCAGCTCGATCTCCAGCACCGCGTCGCGGCCGGTGGCCAACGCCCGTTCGACGGGGTTGCGCGGCGTGCCGTAGCGGTTGCCCGCGTAGCGGGCGTGCTCCAGCATCTCGCCGTCGGCGACCATCCGCTCGAACTCGGTGGGCCGGACGAAGTGGTAGTGCACCCCGTCGACCTCGCCCTCGCGCGGGCGCCGGGTGGTCACCGAGACGCTGAAGTACACCTCGGGCGCCTGCCTGCGCAGCTCGTCGAGCACGCTGGACTTGCCGACGCCGGAAGGACCCGAAACGACGGTGAGCCGGGCCGGTCCGGACGGGCGGACCGGACCCGGCTCGACACCGGATGCGGCGTCGCTCACTCGGCGGCGAACTCGGTGAGCAGCGCCTTGCGCTGCCGCTCACCCAGCCCGCGGAGCCGGCGGCTGTTCGCGATCTCCAGCCGCTCCATGATCTGCTGCGCGCGGACCTTGCCCACGCCGGGAAGGGCCTCAAGCAGCGCGGAGACCTTCATCTTGCCCAGGACCTCGTCGTTGTCGGCGGTGTCCAGTACCTCGGCCAGGCTGGTTCCACCGCGCTTGAGGCGCTCCTTGAGCTCTGCTCGGGCGCGACGGGCGGCAGCCGCCTTTTCCAATGCTGCTGCCCGCTGCTCCTCGGTCAGCTGGGGAAGGGCCACCATGTCCTCCGTGATGTGGGGTTTCTCTTGATCGGTGCGGCGACGGTACCGACCCTCGCGCACCGGGTTCCACGCGGGTCCGGCTTGCGAGACGGGGATTCCGGGGAAGATTCCGCCGCCTGACCCATCGGGCGGCCCGTACGAGGGGTGCACGGGCACTAGGGCCGGTGCAACTACTACCAACAATGGCGCTGAAGTGCACTAACCTCGCAGAAAACTCTTCCGATCTGTCCGATTTCCGGGCGGTTGAGCGACACCGGCGTCGTCGCCGCAGGTCACACGGATGCCACGACGCCCGTCCAGCGGAAGCCGATCAGCGCGGCGCGCGAGCACGGCGCGCCCGTCATCGCGCCCGGCGACCGACCCCGCCGGGCACGATGAAATGATCATGGTCGAGCGCGCCGCGGACCCCACGTGACCAGGAGGAATCACCCATGTGCCGAGCGACCGGACTCGCCGGGCCCGCAGCTGATCCCTCCCGCGCGCCCGCGCGGCTCACTGCTCGGCGTCGAAGAACCCGTGATCGCCCTTGAGGCTGTAGACCTCGTCCTCGTCCGGCTCCGCGGACGGTCGCCCGGGCTCCACCCGGCCGACCTCCACCGGGTCGCCGCGGCCGGGCGCGTCCGCCTCGACCGCGGCCGGTCCCTCATCGCCGGTGCTCGGCCCGTTCCGCGTTGCCCCCAGTTCGGCGTTCATGCGCGCTCCTCACCAGTACTGCGCCACTTGACGTAGGCGGTCGTTCACTCCCAGTACCGGAAACGTTAGCGCACCGATCGGCCCGTGAAACCCCTTCATTGCGGGGGATCCTCGGACCTGGCCGCGAATCAGCCCTCGCCGCCCTGAGCGTTTTCGCCCTGCCCATCGCTGTTGGTGTCGCTGTTGCCGTTCGGGTTCACCGGAGGCCCGGTTTTCGCGCGCGTATTGGCCGGTGCTGGCAGCTCCCCCGGCGGCGCGGGCGGAGGGGTCTGCACGATCGTGACCTGCGACGGAGAAGCCGGCGGTGGCAGCGGGGCAGGCGGGAGCGGGGCAGGCGGAGGCACGGGCGGGGGCGGCACGGGAGTAGGCACCGTGACCGTGACCGGACGCGGCGGCCCCGGATAGTCCAGCGTGGCCACGTCCGCGGCGACCCGATCGGCGGCGC
>NZ_JAFRFW010000069.1:0-3892 GCF_017434145.1 Saccharopolyspora sp.
GGAGCGCTCGGCCGGGCGTGCCGCGGCGACGGCTCACATCTGCGGCATCAGGACCTTGTCCACGACGAACACCGTGGCGTTGGCGGTGGGCACGTTGCCGCACAGCACCGACGCGCCGTTGACCTTCAAGTTCTCGCCGGAGCCTTCCACCTTCAGCTGCCCGCCCTGCGCGGTCGGCAGCGTCCCGGCCCCGGCGAGTCCTTCGGCGTCCATCCGCTGCGGCACCACGTGGTAGGTCAGCACATCGGTCAGCTGCTGCTTCTGCGCCGGATCGGTCAGCATCGCTTCCAGCTGATCCTGCGGGATCGCCTCGAACGCCGGGTCGGCCGGGGCGAACACGGTGTACTGCGCGTCCGGCTTGTTCAGCGTGTCCACCAGCCCGGCGGCCTGCACCGCGGCGGTGAGCTTGGTCAGCAGCGGGTTGTTGCTCGCCGCGGTGCCGACCGGGTCGTCGACCATGCCCTGCACCGAGCCCGGGTCGTTCGGGTCGGTCGGCACCTGGGAGCAGCCCGGTCCGAACACGTCCTCGGCGGTGGTAACGCCGTTCGCGGCCGGTTGCGCAGCGGGCTGACCGGCCGGGGGCTGCCCGGGCGCGGCCGATTCGGCGCTGTCCTGCGCGGGTTGTCCGCAGGCGGAGAGCGCGAGTGCGAGCACTGCGGCGGAACCGGTGAGCGCGGCGGCTTGACGACGAATCCTCATGGACGTGTCCTCCTGGGGATGGAGGGGTTCGCTGGGTGCGAATCCCCGGACTCATCAGGTGTTCGGTGCATCCGGGATTTCGGATTGGTCCCATGAAGACTTTTCTGCCGGATTTCTTCGGCCGCAGGTGTTCCGAGCCGGCCGGAATCCCGTCGGCGCATGGAAAAGCGGGCGGGACCGATCGGCCCGCCCGCTCGTTCCGACCGTGCTCACGCCCGCAGACCGGCGGTGCCGAACTCCTTCATGCCTTGGGAAAAGCCCACGGTGGCGCGGAAATCGAGCTCTTCGGCGGCCTTGGAAGGGTCGGCCACGATGTGCCGGACGTCGCCGAGCCGGTAGCGCCCGGTCAGCACCGGCTCCGGCCCGCCCGCGGCCTCGGCCAGCGCGCGAGCCATGTCCCCGATGGTGTGCGGCTGCCCGGAGCACACGTTGTACGCGGCGAAGCCGGGCTGATCGCGGTGCATCGCGGCGACGTTCGCCGCGGCGATGTCGTGCACGTGCACGAAATCGCGCCGCTGGCCGCCGTCTTCGAAGATCTGCGGAGCCTCGCCGCGCGCCAGCGCGGACCGGAACAGCGACGCAACCCCCGCATAGGGCGTGTTGCGCGGCATCCGCGGCCCGTAGACGTTGTGGTAGCGCAGGCTCACCGCCGTGCCGCCGGTGTTGCGGGCCCACACCGCGGCGAGGTGCTCCTGGGTGAGCTTCGTCGTCGCGTAGGTGTTGCGCGGATCGATCGGCGCATCCTCCGGAACCGTGCCGGGTTGCAGAAGTCCGCCGCAGTCCGGGCAGCGCGGCTCGAAGATCCCGGCTTCGAGGTCTTCGGCGGCGCGCGGTCCGGGCCGGACCACCTCGTGGCTCGGACACCGGTAGCGGCCTTCGCCGTAGACCACCATCGAACCGGCCAGCACCAGCTTCCCGATGCCCTCATCGGCCATTGTGGACAGAAGTTGCGCGGTGCCGAGGTCGTTGTGCGCCACGTATCCCGGCATGTCGCCGATTCCGGTTTCCAGCCCGACCATCGCGGCCTGGTGGCAGACCACGTCGACGCCGTCCAGCGCGCGCCGCAGCACCTGCTCGTCGCGCACGTCCCCGACGTGCAGCTCGTGCTCGCCGAGGTAGTCCGGTGCCGCGCCCGATCCGTGCGCCGCGGGAAGCAGCGCGTCCAGCAGCCGGACCCGGTGCCCGCGTTCGGCGAGCAGGTCGGCGATGTGCGAGCCGATGAAGCCCGCGCCTCCGGTGACCAGGACGTGCAAGCTCATGACCTCCGTGCTCGTTGGGAAAACGCTTCAGTTGGCGGTGCAGAACACCGAATGCCACCCGGTGGCACCGTCCGGCAGCACCGATGCCCGTCGCGGGGTCTGCACCTGCCCGTTGCGGTCGGTGGCGCGGCATTCCACGGTATGCCCGCCGGGAGCCAGGTCCACGTCGGCGCGCCACATCCGCCAGGTCTGGTCGTTGACCTCTGTGGACAGTTGGGCCGGCAGCCACGGGCCGCCGTCGACGCGGACCTCGACCGCGTCGATGCCGATGGTCTGCGCCCAAGCGATTCCGGCGACCGCGTTGCGGCCGGCGGGCACCTTGGCGAAACCGCTCGGCCGGTCGATGCGGGACTGCAACTTGATCGGCCCGCGCTGCCCCCAGCCGCGCTCGATCCAGTAAGCCGGTTTGGCGAAGGTGGTCAGCTCCAGGTCGGTGAGCCACTTCGTGGCCGAGACGTAGCCGTACAAGCCCGGCGTGACCATGCGCACCGGGTAGCCGTGCTGCGCGGGCAGCGGTTCGCCGTTCATGCCGAACGCCAGCAGCGCGCCGCGTTCGGCCTCCAACAGCGCGTCGGTCGGGGTGCCCGCGGTGAAGCCGTCGGCGCTGGTGCTGAACACCTGCTCGGCACCGGGCCGGACCCCGGCGGCCAGCAGCACGTCGCGGATCGGTACGCCGGTGAACTCGGCGGTGGAGATGTAGGGGCCGCCGACCTCGTTGGAAACGCAGGTCATCGTGATCGTGCGGGTCACCCGCGGGAACCGCGCCAGGTCGGCGAAACCGAGGTCGAGCTCGCGGTCCACCATGCCGTGCACCCGCAGCCGCCAGGAGTCCAGGTCGACGCTCGGCACGCTCAGCGCGGTGTCGACCCGGTAGAAGTCCCGGTTCGGCGTGATGAACGTCGGTGTTCCGTCGGCCCGGAAGTCCGCTCCGGCCGGTACGGGTTGCGCAGGTGGCGCGTTCAGCGCCCTGCCGATCGCCTGTTGCGCGGCCGGTGAGCCGCCGCTGCGCCCGCCGGTGGTCAGCGAGCCGAGTCCGCCCGCGACACCCGCACCGGCGGCCACCGCGACCGACGACACCAGGAATCGCCGCCTGCCGGGTCCGCGCTCGCCGCCGGATTCCGTTTCGCGGTCGGATCCGGGCTCGTCGCCGGATCGCGCGCCGCCGGAGGCATCGCGCTCCGCGTCGGCGTCTGCCGCCGCACCGTGCAGCCAGCGGAACACCCACACGCCCGCCGCGGTCGCCACCACCGGTGCCAGCACGCCCAGCACCCCCACATCGGGCCGGGCGAGCACCGCCGCGAGCCCGACGATGCCGAACGCTGCGACCAAGACCGAGCCCGGGCGCGGGCCGCGGCGCGACACCAGACCGGCGAGCACCGCGAACACCAGCAGCACGACACCCATCCCGGCCAGCAGCGCGGTCTTGTCCGACTCGCCGAACGCGCGGATGGCGAATTGCTTCACCGGCTCCGGAGTCAGGTCGATGGCGGTGTTGCCGACCGCCAGCAGCGGCGCGGAACGCGGCTCGACCAGCGCGGCCACGAGCTGTCCCGAGCCGATCGCGGCTGCGGCCGCGAGCACTCCGCACAGCGCGGCGACGGTTGCGGGCAGGGGACGGGGAAGTCGTTCCGGTCTCACATCTTCCATTCGTAGTCGCGGCCGCGATGGATTGCCCCCGAGATTCGGACTGGCCGCACCGGTCGAGGAGTCACGGCAGCTGCGCTTCCCGGAGCGCCTCGTCCAGGCTGTCCATCAGCACCACACCCAGCGTGTTCGCCATCGAACCGGTGCCCAGCTCCGAGCGCAGCTTCGCCGCCAGCAGGCGCACCCGGCGCGGATCCGGCCGGGGCGCGCGGGTTGCTTCCCACAGGCCGTTCGCGACGCGCTGCACCGCTTCGGCTTCGCCGTAGCGGGCGTGCACGGTCGACAGCGCC
>NZ_JAFRFW010000614.1:0-2450 GCF_017434145.1 Saccharopolyspora sp.
CCGGGAATGCCGGTGCGGGACCCGGACATGAGCTGGGGCCAGGTGCGGCGGGCGGCCGAACACCTGCTGCCGGGCAGCCGGTTCCGCAGGCACCTGCTGTGGCGCTACTCGCTGACCTGGCAGAAGCCCGGCTGAGCGACCCGCGGGCCGTGCGCCCGGACACATCGCGGAACAAAGCGGTGGTCCGGCTCGCTGCTCGTTGCGGAACCGGCACTGCCGGATGCACGACCGCGCGATGCACCGGACTCAGCACGGGGTATGGCGAAGGTGTCTCCGGCAGCCCCGCCGGACGAGCAGCCACCAGGAAAGCGAGCAGCGATGAACACCGACATGACCGGGCGCACCGCGCTGGTCACCGGCTCGACCAGCGGCATCGGCCAAGCCATCGCCACCACCTTCGCCCGCGCGGGCGCCGAGGTCGTGGTCAACGGGCGTTCCGAGCAACGGGTCGACGACACCGTGGCGACGATCCGCGCGGAGACCGGCGGCACCGTGCGGGGCATCGCCGCCGACATCGGTACCGCGGAAGGCGCCGACTCGCTGATCTCCGAACTGCCCGACGTGGACGTGCTGGTGAACAACGCCGGGATCTTCGGCGCCGAGCCCGTCTTCGAGATCAGCGATGCGGAGTGGAGCCGGTTCTTCGAGGTCAACGTGCTGTCCGGGGTGCGGCTCGCGCGGCACTACACGCCGCGGATGGTGCAGCGCGGCTGGGGCCGGGTGATCTTCATCAGCAGCGAGTCGTCGATTTTCATCCCGACCGAGATGGTGCACTACGGGATGACCAAGACCGCCCAGCTGTCCGTCGCACGCGGCATGGCGCAAGAGGTCGCGGGCAGCGGCGTCACCGTGAACAGCGTGCTGCCCGGCCCGACGCTCACTCCGGGCGTGGAGGAGTTCATCCGCAGCCGGATCGGCTCGGACGTGCCGTTCGAGGAGGCCGAGCGGCGGTTCATCGCGCAGGAGCGGCCGAGTTCGCTGCTGGGCCGCCTGATCCGGCCGGAAGAGGTCGCGAACCTGGTGCTGTACGCGGGTTCCGAAGCGGGCTCGGCCAGCAGCGGCGCGGCACTGCGCGTCGACGGCGGCGTGGCGCCGTCGCTGACCTGACCGCTTCGGGCTTGCTGCCGCGGGGCTCGCCGAGCAACGGCGAGCCCCAAAAGCCCCCCGTGCGCATGGCGCGCCGCCGGGACCGTGCAGTGGCTCGCCACCGGTTCTCCCACCGAATCGCACCCGGCCGAAGCCGCGGGCGTGCTCCAATGACGGCGGGACGGAATGGGGGAACCATGATCCTGGATGCGTTGGGCCAGGCGTGGCGCGGCTGGGCGGAACTGGGCAAGTCGTTGCCGGACGCTCGGTGGGACACGCCGACGAGGCTCGACGGCTGGAACGTGCGGCACGTCTACGCGCACTACGCCGACGCGCCTGCGACGCTCGCAGCGGTGATCCGCAGCGAGACCGCGTCGGCGGCTCCGAGCTTCCCGGACGCGGCATCGCTGCTGCGTCACCTGCAGCAGCCGGGCGGCATCGCCGAGACCGGAGCCGATTCGATCCGCGACGCCGCGGTGCGCAGCACCGAGGACCGGTCGATGGGCGACTTGGTCGAGCAGTTCGCCACCGTGGCGCCCGAAGTGCTCGCGGACATGCGCACCCGGGACCTGAGCCGGAACTTCGACTACGGCGGGCACGGAACCGTGCAGGTCGGCGAAGCGCTGCGGCTGGCGCTGATGGAGGCGGTCGTGCACTACTTCGACATGGCCGCCGCGCTGGAGCTGGACGTGCCGGGTCCGATGGCCGGTGCCCCGGTTCGGGACACCGTCGCGCTGCTCGCGGGCATCGCGGACCCGGTGAACTTCATCGACGTCGCCACCGGGCGCGCGGGCAGCCCGGTGTTCCCGGTGCTGCGATGAGCACGCTCACCTGCGGAAACGGACCGCGCCGACGCCGATCGGACGAGGCAGGCAGCCGCTCGCGACGCGACGCAGCGGGCCACGCCGCGCCGCGCTCGAAGGTGGCTGGACCGTCCCGCGGTAACTCACGATCGCCGATGGCTCTAGCTTGGTCGGCATGAGTTCCGTGAACGTGATCCTGCCCTGCCTGGACGAGGCCGCCGCGCTGCCCGGCGTGCTGGCCGCGATTCCCGGCGACTACCGGGCGATCGTGGTGGACAACGGCTCCGCCGACGGATCGCCCGAAGTCGCCGCGGATCACGGCGCGCAAGTCCTGCACGAGACGCGGCGCGGCTACGGCGCCGCGGTGCACACCGGCCTGGAAGCCGCCGATGCGGAGATCGTGTGCTTCCTGGACGCGGACGGCTCGATGGACGCGGCGGTGCTGCCCGAGCTGGTGGAGCGCGTGCGTTCCGGCACCGCCGACCTGTCCGTGGGCCGCCGCGTCCCGACCACCCGCGGAGCGTGGCCGTGGCACGCGCAAGCGGGCAACGCCGTGCTCGC
>NZ_JAFRFW010000615.1:0-2343 GCF_017434145.1 Saccharopolyspora sp.
CTGGGCGATCGGCGCGGGTGCTTCGACGGGCTCACCGGGCTCGTCCCAGTCGTCGGCGGGCACGGACAGGAACACCGGACCGCGCGGCGCCTGCATCGCCAGCTGGTAGGCGCGGGCCAGCGCCAGCGGAACGTCCGCGGCGCGGGCGGGTTCCAGCGACCACTTCACGTACGGCTTGGGGAACTCCGGTGCCTCGGTCGCGCCCAGGAACGGATCGTGCGGCAGCAACCGCCGAACCTGCTGACCGGCGAGGACGATCATCGGCGTGCGGTTGCGGTAGGCGCCGAACACCGCGCCCAGCGCGTGCCCCACCCCGCCTGCGGAGTGCAGGTTGACCAGCACCGCGTTGCCGGTCTGCTGCGCGTAGCCGTCGGCCATCGCGGCGGCCACCGACTCCTGCAGCCCCAGCACGTAGCGGAAGTCGTCCGGCCACTGGTCCAGGAACGGCACCTCGGTCGTGCCCGGGTTGCCGAAGACCGTGGTGAGTCCCAGCTCGCGCATCAACCCGCGGGTCACGTCGCGCACGGTCGGCACGGCGGCGTCGGCCATCAGCTTCCTCCCGAACCATTCACATTTTTCCCGCAGCGGGAGAAAAATCCGGCACCCGAACCGCCGACGCTACGCGATGTCGAATACTCGACACGCCTCGTCACCAAAAAGAAGATCATCTTGACACGTTCGGGCACATAGCATTCAAATCCTATTGCAGCCTGTAACGCCAGGTACGACGTGGGCTTCCGGTGCGCCACCCCGCACGGCCAGCTCCGTGTCGCTTTCCGCACCGCTCGCCCAAGGAGGCACCCCCCACATGCCGAGCAGACCGATCGGGACCGCGCGCCGCAGATCCCGGCTTCGCCTCACCCGCGCACTACTTTCCGTGGCCACGATCGGCGCTACCGCTTTCACGCTGAGCGGGTGCGGATTGCTCAGCGGCGCGGACGGCTCCAACGCCACCGGCGGCGACGCGGGGCTGGAGAAACCGACGATCGTGATCGGTTCGCTGCCCGCGCTGTCCCAGGCCCCGGTCGCGCTCGCGCAGGCGAAGGGCTACTTCCAGGACGAGGGCCTCAACGTCAAGGTCCAGCCGGTCGGCGACGGACCGGCCGCGCTGACCTCGCTGCTGTCCGGGCAGAACGACATCAGCCTGGGCAGCTACACCGCGCCGATCAAGGCGCAGGCCACCGGCGCCGGGGACCTCAAGTTCGTCAGCGAGATGATGGTCTCGGTGCCGAACAACATGAACATCATGACGTTGCCGAACTCCTCGGTGAAGAAGCCGGAGGACCTCTCCAACGCCAAGATCGCCATCAGCGCACCGGGCGCGATCACCGACATCGGCGCCAAGGCCGCGCTGCAGGAACGCGGCGTGGACATCCGCAACGCCGAATTCGTCAAGTTCGGCTTCCCGGACATGTTGCCCGCGCTGCAGAACGGGCAGGTCGACGCGGCGGTGATGACCGAGCCGTTCATCACCCAGGCCGCGAAGAACGCGGGCGCGACCACGGTGGTGGACTGCTTCTCCGGTGGCACTTCGGACTTCCCGGTGGCCGGGGCGACGACCACCGCGAAGTTCGCGCAGGAGAACCCGAAGACGCTGCAGGCGTTCCAGCGCGCGGTCCAGCGGGCGCAGCTGACCGGGCAGAACCGGGCCGAGGTGACGCCGCTGCTGCCGCAGTTCGCCAAGATCACCCCGGAGCTGGCGCCGATCGTCGAGCTGGGCAAGATCCCGACCTCGATGGACGCCGCCCGGTTGCAGCGGGTCTCGGAGCTGATGAAGCGCTTCGGGCAGATCGGCAAGGAGGTCGACGTGTCCAAGATGCTGGTGCAGCCGCCGCCGCTGGAGGAAGCCCAGCCCGCAGGCCGCTGACCGGATCGCTCTCGGAGTCCCACCGACGATCACGAGTGAACGGCCTGTTGGACCAATCTAGTGGGACCAGCAGTCCGTTCACTCGGCTCGGTCCGCCCGATCGGCGCGGCGCATCCCGGCTCGGGCCCACCGACGATCATGAGCGAACGGACCGTTTGACCAACCTAGTGGGACCAACGGTCCGTTCACTGGTGCATCCCGCGGAGGCTAGTAGAGGGGTGTCGGGGTCGGGTCGACGTGCACGTGGAGCAGGCGCGGGCCGGAGGGGCGGCCGGGCAGGGCCGCGAGTTCGGCGGCCAGCTCGCCGGGCTCGCGCACCGTCGTCGCCGGACAGCCGAGGCTGCGCGCCAGCCCGGCGAAGTCCGTGCCACCCAGCTCGACGCCGGGCAGCTTCTGCTCGCCACCGCTGAGCACGGCCACCGCGGCGTACCGGGAGTTGTCCAGGATCACGAACGTCACCGGCGCCTGCTCGCGCA
>NZ_JAFRFW010000616.1:0-8561 GCF_017434145.1 Saccharopolyspora sp.
AGGCGCTCGGCGAGCACCGCCGCCGGGAACTCGACGGCGCGCTCGCCGAGTTCGGCGACATCCGGCAGCACTGGCTCGGCGGACCCGGCAGGTGGCGCGACAGCGGCATGGCCGGGCTGACCAGCAACAGCGCCGAAGGCGTGTTCGCCGCCGCCGACCCGGGCGAGGTGACCCGCGAAGTGGTTCGGCTGCTGCGCGCCGAACGCCCGCACGTCGTGGTCACCTACGACGACTACGGCGGCTACGGCCACCCCGATCACATCGCCGCGAACCGCGCGGTGATGAACTCGCTGGACCCGGCAGCGGACGCGGACTGGGAGCCGCAGCTCGGCGAAGCTTGGACGGTGCCGAAGGTCTACTGGATCACGCTGCCCACCTCGTTCGTCGAACGGATGCACGCCGCCGGAGCCACCGACTTCAACCCGGGCGCCGTACCGGACGCGAAGATCACCGCCGTGCTCGACGGCACCGCGCAGCACCCGCGCAAACTCGCCGCGCTGCGGCACTACCGCAGCCAGGTCGACGTCGATGACGACGGCTTCTTCGCCCGGATGGTGCGCCAACCCGAGTTCGTCCAGGAGCACTTCCTGCTGGTCCGCGGCGAACGCGGGCCCGGCGCGGGCGAGCACGACCAGGAAACCGACTTGTTCGCGGGGCTGTGAGCGCAGGCCCCGACGAAGACCAGTACCGACGCTGCGCACCAGGCGGAAAACCCCGGGAAAAGACGTACGGTTGACGGCGGAATCCCGTAGACCGGCTGGGGGAGCGCATGACCACGAGGGACCGCGCGGCCGGGCGCGCAGGGGCGGAGGCGACGACCGTCCCCGCGCTCGCGCTGCGCGGTGTGGTCAAGCGATACGGCGAGATCACCGCGGTGGACGGGCTGGACCTGACCGTGCCCGCCGGGACCTGCCTCGGGCTGCTCGGGCCGAACGGCGCGGGCAAGTCCACCACCATGCGGATGATCACCGCGCAGACCCGGGCGGACTCCGGCGAGATCGACGTGCTCGGTTTCGCGGTGCCGCGGCAGTCGAAGCGCGCGCGGGCCGTGATGGGCGTGGTGCCGCAGCTGGACAACCTGGACGAAGAGCTCACCGCGCGGCAGAACCTGGAGGTGTTCGCGCAGCTCTACCGGATTCCGCGCGGGCGGCGGGCGCAGGCGGTGCACCGGGCGCTGCGGCTGGCCCAGCTCGACAGGCGCGCCGAGACCAAGACCGACGAACTCTCCGGCGGGATGCGGCGCAGGCTGCTGATCGCGCGCGGGCTGGTGCACTCGCCGCGGCTGATGCTGCTGGACGAGCCGACCGTCGGGCTGGACCCGCAGGTGCGGCAGGAGCTCTGGGCGCTGATCGACGCGTTGCGCGCGGAAGGCGTGACCGTGCTGATGTCCACGCACTACATCGAGGAGGCCGAACGCCTCGCCGACGACGTGGCGGTGATGTCCCGCGGCCGGGTCGTCGCCCACGGCAAACCCGATGACCTGCGCGATGAGCACGCCGGTCGGGAAGTGCTGGAGTACTACGGCCCGCCGCACCGGCTCAGCGAGGTGGAGACGATCGCGGTGGACGCGGGCCTGGTGACCCGGCGGACCGGGCCTTCGGTTTCGGTGCTGCGCGCCGAGCTCATGCCCGAAGCCACGGCCGCGCGGCTCGGCGGCGGGCACCGCAGGGTCAGCAACCTGGAGGACGTGTTCGTGTCGCTGACCGGGGAGGTCGTGGAATGACCGCGCACGCGCCCGGACAGGCTCCGCAGCGGTTGCGGCGGTTCGAACTCGCCGCGTTCGCCGGGGTCTGGAAGCGGGAGATGACCCTGTTCCGCCGGTACTGGATCTCCAGCACGTTCTCCTCGGTGGTGGAGCCGACGATCTACCTGCTGGCGTTCGGGTTCGGTTTCGGCACGCTGATCGCCACGATCGGCGGACTGCCCTACATCGAGTTCCTCGGCACCGGTGTGGTGGCCACGTCGGTGCTGTTCACCAGCGCCTTCGGCGGCATGTTCACCACGTTCGTGCGGCGCAAGTTCCAGCACTCCTACGACGCGATGCTGGCCGCGCCGGTGGACGTGCACGAACTCGTCACCGCCGAGGCGCTGTGGCTGGGGGTCAAGGCCGGTGTGTACGGCTGCGCGCCGCTGCTGGTGGCGATGGTGTTCGGGCTGGATCCGGCGCCGGGCATGCTGCTGGTGCCGCCGACCGGGGTGATCACCGGTCTCGGCTTCGCGTTGTTCGGCATCTGGTGCTCGGCGATCGTGCCCGCGATCGACTCGTTCAACTACATCGTCAGCGCGGTGATCACACCGCTGTTCCTGGTGGCGGGCACGTTCTTCCCGATCTCGCAGTTGCCGGGCTGGGCGGGGACCGCAGCGGCGTTCAACCCGCTGTACCACTGCGTCGAGCTGGTCCGGCACGCCGCGTTCGGGCCGCAGCCCGCGGTGGACGTCCTGCACGTGCTGGCGCTGGCCGGGTTCGCTGGACTGATGTGGTTGCTCGCCTACACCGCGATGCGCCGCAGGCTGATCGACTGAGCGACGGCATGGTTGACCATGCTGGTTTCCTGGTGTTGCTGGGAGAACACTGGGGGTAGTCGATGCACGATTCCGTACCGGCGCGGATCGGCAGACGGACGGCGCTGGCAGGCGCCGTGGGCGCTTCGATCAGCACCGCGATCACCGCGCCCGCCGCCGCATCCGGGCCGACGTTCGCGATAGCAGGTGCCGCCGTCTTCGACGGCAGGCGATCGCTCGGCCCCGGCGCCGTCGTCGTGCGGGGCGCGCGCATCCTCGCGGTCGGCCCGGAAACCTCGTTGTCACGCGGCATCGACATCGTCGACGGGCGCGGGAAGACGGTGCTGCCGGGTCTGATCGATGCGCACGTGCACGCGTTCGGCCTCGATGCCGACCCGGTCCGCTTCGGCGTCACCACCGAACTGGACATGTTCACGTTCCTGGACCGGCTCGGGCCGTACCGCGAGCAGCGCGAATCCACGGCACCGACCCGGTACTCCGATCTGTGGACGGCGGGCACGCTGCTGACCGTTCCCGGCGGGCACGGCACGGAGTACGGCCCGATCCCCACGGTCGCCCCGGACGCCGGGCGCGCGGAGATCGCGCGATTCGTCGGTGCGCGCCTGGCCGAAGGTTCGGACTACATCAAGGTGATCAAGGACGACGGCACCTTGTTCGGCGGGCGGACTCCCACCCTCAGCGACCGGCAAGTGGGGTATGCGATCGAAGCCGCGCACGCGCGCGGAGCCCGATGCGTCGTGCACGTGGTCCAGCAGCGCGACGCGCTGACCGCGTTGGAAGCCGGAGCGGACGGGCTCGCGCACGTGCCGGCGGACCCGATGCCGCCCGAGGTCGTCGAGCTGGCGCGCCGCAGCGGGGCGTTCGTGACCGCGACGTTGAGCGTGTTCAACGCGTTGAGCTGCGCGGGCGAAGCGGACCGGGTGCTGCGCGACCCGTCGCTGGCCCCGTACCTGTCGCAGCGGCAACGCGACGGGCTGAGCGCGCGGTACAGGTGCAAGCCGGGCCTATTCGCCGCGGCGCGGGACAACGTTCGCGCCCTGCATGCGGCAGGTGTCCCGATACTCGCCGGAACCGATGTCCCGAACTCGGGAACCGCGCGCGGTGTCAGCGTGCTGTCCGAACTCGGGTTGCTGGTCGACGCGGGCATGAGTCCGCTCGAGGCGCTGCGCTCGGCCACCGGACTCCCGGCGCAGCGGTTCGGCCTGGAAGGCAGGGGCGTGCTCGAACCCGGCGCCCGAGCCGACCTGTTGCTCGCCGACGGCGACCCGACCAGCGACATCAATGCCATTCGTGACATAGCCGCCATTTGGCGCAACGGACGCCGGGTGGATCGAGCCGCCTAGGTAGTATTCGAATTCGCAACCTGCACCGCCGGACGGCGTACCGAATTCGTCGAGGACGGCTGCCCGGACAATGATGACCAGGGCTGACAGTGGCGGTATTCCGATTCCGCGCCGCTACCGCTGCCCGGTCGATGCTGCAACGGCACCTTGCGATGTCCAACTACGACGCGGTCAAACTCGCGGCCGAAGCCGCACGCAACACGTCATCGGTGACGAGGAACCTCAAGGAGGTGGCGGGCACGATCAAGCATACGACCACATGCGCCAGGCCGTTTTACGGCGCCACCGGCATGATCGCGTTCAGCCCGGAGAGTCACGGAAACCCGATCAACAAGGTCATGCCGATCATGCAGATCGATGCTGACGGGAAAACAAAGCAGGTGGACCTCGTGTGGTCGGACGGGGTGCCTTTCAACGAGGAAAACCGCAAATCGAGCAGCAGCGGACAAGGATAGTGAACGCGGGCTCAGGGTTTGCGGCCGATGGCGCCCATGATGCAGCGCTGCACGACGCCCGGTTCGACGACCGTCGGTCCGTCCGGCCACCACTCCAGCAGCGGCACCAGACCCTCGGCGGTCGCCGGGCCGGACGGGACGAGCTCCAGCCCGGGCAGCATCTCCGAGATCTGCTCGCGGGAGCGGAAGTGCTCACCGTCGAGGCCCTGCTCCAGCATGACCTCGCGGATGCGCCGCACCATGGCGCCCGCTTCGCCGCCCGGATCCCAGAAGTGGCTCAACGCCACGTACGAACCGGGCGCCAACGCCGCCACGTAGTCGCGCATGATCCCGACCAGGTCCAGGTCGTCGGGCTGGTGGTGCAGGGTCGCGCTCTGGTACAGCGCGATCGGCTGCGACAGGTCCAGATGATCGCGCACCACCGGATCGCCGAAGATCTCTTCCGGCTTGGTGAGGTCGCCTTCGATGTAGCGCACCGAGGCGTCGTCGTCGAGCAGCACGCGGCCGTGCGCGGCGGCCGACGGATCGTTGTCCACGTAGACCACGCGGGCCTCGCGGTCCATCCGGTGCACGACCTCGTGGGTGTTCTCCGCGGTCGGCAGCCCCGCACCCAGGTCCAGGTACTGCTTGATGCCCGCCCGCTCGGACAGGAACCGGGTGGCCCGGATGTGCCACGAGCGGTTCACCTTCGCCAGCACCCCGGCTTCCGGCACCAGCTCTTCGGTGGCGGCAACCGCGGCCCGGTCGACCTCGAAGTTGTCCTTGCCGCCGAGCGCGTAGTCGTAGCAGCGCGCCACGCTGGGCACGCTCACGTCCACGCGCGGCGGAACCTGGTAACTCTCCCCGACCACAGGTACCTCCCCGGTGTGCTGCGAACGCAGGTGATCATAACCAGCCGTCCGGAGCAGCAGAACCGGCTGTCAGCGGTGGGATTCGTACGCCTGGATCAGGTGGTCCTCCGCGTCGGAGAGGTAGCCGGCCAGGTCGGTGGCGGCGGATTCCAGCTCGTCGCGCGCGACCTTGTCGGCGATGACCCGGTTGCGTTCCACGTATTTCTCGTAGAAGCCGCGGGTGCGTTCCGGGTCGAGGTTGCCGTCCTCGTCGGTGGACATGACGTGGAACGCCAGCCGCAGCTCGGCCAGCAGCCCGGCCATGGCGTCGTTGATCCGGGGGCTGTCGGCGAGCCCGACCAGTGCTTCGTGGAAGCGCATGTTCGCGGTGCCGACCTCCACCCAGTCGCCGTCGCCGGTGGCCCGCTCACCTGCCGCGACCGCCCGGTCCACGGCCTCCACCAGCGACTTCTTGGTGGTCTCGGCGTAGCGGACGGCGCCGACCTCGATGATCCGGCGCAGCCGGTACAGGTCGGTGACATCGGCGGTGGTGGGCTTGCGCACCGAGACGCCCTTGTGCATCTCGTGCACCAGCAGCCGCTCGTGCCCGAGCAGCCGGAACGCCTCGCGCAGGGTGTTGCGCGAGACCCCGAGCGCGTCCTTGGCGCTGACCTCGGAGAGCTGGGTGCCCGGCGGCAGCTCGCCCTGGATGATGCGCTGCCGCAGCAGGTCGGTGACGCGCTCGACGGTGCTGGTGCGTTCGAGCAGGACGCGGTCGGCGGCCAACCGGTCGACCCACTGGGTCATGTGCGCTCCAGACTCGGGCTTGATCGGGAACCGAAAGTTTAACGACGGCGCCGCGGAACGTAGGGACGTCCGACGACCGAACGATACGCGCAGCTCAAGCCGCACCCCGACCGCGTCCGTGGGATTGTTGAACGATCGAACGTCCTACATGGGAAACGTGGATACGTTCTCAAGTCCTATTGATCCCGGGGTGAACGAGCCCTATCGTGTTCCCACCGCCGGGACGGCGGCACACCACGCCGGGGAAAGCCCAGCGCACGGCATTTGGGCAGGGTCCGCCCGGGCAGGGAACCCGCAGCGGAGCGGGAGGGGAGCGCAATGAGCGACACCAAGACGACCGGCGTCAACCGCGGCGCGCTGATCGGGGCGGTCTTCCTGATGGCCACCAGCGCCATCGGCCCCGGTTTCATCACTCAGACCACCGAGTTCACCGTGCAGCTCGGCGCCGCGTTCGCGTTCGCCATCCTGCTGTCGGTGCTGATCGACGTGGCCGTGCAGCTCAACGTGTGGCGGGTCATCGGGGTCTCCGGGATGCGGGCGCAGGACCTCGGCAACCGGGTGCTGCCCGGGCTCGGTTACGCGATGGCGGCGCTGGTGGTCTTCGGCGGGCTGGTGTTCAACGTCGCCAACGTCGCGGGCACCTCGCTCGGGCTCGATGCGCTGTTCGGACTGGACGCCAAGATCGGCGGCGCGCTCTCCGCGCTGGTCGCCATCGGCATCTTCCTGAGCAAGCGGGCCGGTGTGGCGATGGACCGGATCGTGGTCGTGCTCGGCGTGGTCATGATCGGGCTGACCAGCTACGTCGCCGTCGTGTCCGGGCCGCCGGTGGTGCAGTCGCTGCGGCATGCGGTGCTGCCGGACACCGTCGACTTCCTGTCCATCACCACCCTCATCGGCGGGACCGTCGGCGGCTACATCACCTATGCGGGCGCGCACCGGCTGGTCGACGCCGGGGTTACCGGACCGGAGCGCATCGTCGAGGTCAGCCGCAGTTCGGTGTGGTCGCTGCTGGTCACCGGGCTGATGCGGGCGGTGCTGTTCCTCGCGGTGCTCGGCGTCGTGGCCTCCGGGGTGTCGTTGAGCGCCGCGGGCAACCCGACCGCGGCGGCGTTCGGGCACGCCGCGGGCGAGGTCGGCGTGCGGATGTTCGGCATGATCCTGTGGGCGGCCTCGATCACCTCGGTCGTCGGCGCGGCCTACACCTCGGTGTCGTTCCTGGTGACCTTCTCGCCCGCGCTGCAACGCCGCCGCACCTGGCTGGTCGTCGCGTTCATCGCGGTGTCCACGGCGGTGTTCCTGCTGCTGAACCAGGCACCGACGACCCTGCTGGTGCTGGCCGGTGCGCTGAACGGGCTGATCCTGCCGGTCGGGTTCGGCGTGCTGCTGTGGGTGGGCGCGCGGCGCCGCGACCTGCTCGGCGGGTACCGCTACCCGCGCTGGCTGCTGGTGATCGGGGTGCTGGCCTGGCTGCTGTCGCTGTACTTGGGCATCAACTCGCTCAGCGGCATCGCCGGGCTCTGGCAGTGAGCGGGCGTCCCGGGAGAGGAGCGGACATGCGGATCGACTTGAACTCCGACCTGGCGGAGGGCTTCGGCCGTTGGGAACTCGGCGACGACGCTGCGCTGCTGGCCGTGGTCACCAGCGCCAACGTGGCCTGCGGGTTCCACGCCGGGGATCCTTCGGTGATCCGGCGGGCGTGCGCGGAGGCCGCCGCGCGCGAGGTCGCCGTGGGGGCGCAGGTCGGCTACCGGGATCTGGCCGGGTTCGGCAGGCGGTTCATCGACGTGCCGCCGCGGGAACTCACCGACGAGGTGCTCTACCAGCTGGCCGCGCTGGACGGCCTCGCCCGCGTCGAAGGCACCGAGGTCACCTACGTCAAACCGCACGGCGCGCTCTACAACGCGATCGTGCGGGACGAGCGGCAGGCCGCCGCGGTGGTCGACGCGGTCACCGCATACGACCGGAACCTCGCAGTCCTCGGGCTGCCCGGCTCGAAGTGGCTGGAAATGGCGGAGTCGGCGGGTTTGCGCACCGTGCGCGAAGCCTTCGCCGACCGCGCCTACACCCCGCAGGCCACGCTGGTGTCCCGCCGCGAACCCGGCGCAGTGCTGCACGATCCGGACGCCATCGCGCAGCGCTGCCTGCGGCTGGCGAACGGCGAACCGATCGAGGCGGTCGACGGCAGCGAGGTCGCGGTGCACGCGCAGTCGATCTGCGTGCACGGCGACAGCCCCGGCGCGGTGGTGATCGCCGAAACCCTGCGGGACCGGCTGCTGGCCCAAGGCGTCGAGCTGGCGCCGTTCGCCCCGACCAGGGGCGGGTGAGCCGATGCGGACGATGCGCTGCGCGGACTCCGGTCTGCTCGTCGAACTCGACGGCCTGCGCGAGGTGCAGGCGCTCTACGGCGCGCTGACCCGGGCCGCCCCGGAAGGCGTGCTCGACGTCGTGCCCGCCGCGCGGACGCTGCTGCTGCACTTGGAGGCCGGCGCGGACATCGCCGAGGTCGAACGCGCCGTGCGGGAGACGCGACCGGCGGATTCCCAGCCCGACGACGGCGGCCTGCTGCGCGTTCCGGTGGTCTACGACGGCGAAGACCTGGCCGA
>NZ_JAFRFW010000617.1:0-1874 GCF_017434145.1 Saccharopolyspora sp.
GGCCCGAAGCGGCCGCAGCTCGAACGGCTCTGCTCCGCGGCGCCCGGACGCACCCGCGAAACCGAGTCGTCCCGGGAGCGGTGAGCGCGCTGCGGCCGCTGAGTCCCCGTGATCCCGCGGCAGCCGTGCACGGCTCCGCCACGGACGAAGTGCGGACCTTTGGACCACCCCGTTCACGCCAAAGGTCCGCACCCACCCCCACGTCCATCCGGTGTCCCGGATGTTCCGCTCCCCCCGGAGCGGCCACCCCGGCCGGCACCCGCCGCCGCGGGTACGCGCCGGGACGGCCGGGCGGCATCCCCCTCGGATCCCCCAGGAGCCGCCCGGTGCGGATCCGAACTCGCCGACCCGCACGCAAGACAAGCTCCCAGCGCGGGCTAGACGTCGGCTAAACGTCCGCTAAACGCTCCCCTGAGCAGCAAAAACGCCGGTTCAGAGACTGTCCAGCCTGGACCGCGCCTGCTCGGCGCGCGGCGAGCCGCTGGTCTCGTAGATGGACAGCGCGGTCTCCCAGCGGGTCTGCGCAACCGACCGATCGCCCCGCGCGTGCGCCGCGTCGCCGAGCCCCAGGTAGGCCGACGCCTGGTGCATCGCAGAGCCGCAGCGCTGCGCCACGTCCAGCGCTTCGTGGTGGTAGTTCTCGCCGTCGGCGAGCCTGCCGAGTTCGATGCTGACCTCGCCGCAGTTGTTCAGCACCATCGACAACGTCTCCAGGTCGTCGGCCTCGCGGTACATCACGACCGCTTCCAGCAGGTGCTCCAGGGCTTCGGCGAGGTGCCCGCCCGCCTGCTCGACCTGGGCGAGGTTGTTCAGCGCGCCCGCTTCGCGGTAGCGGTCGCCCAGCGTGCGGTACACCCGCAGCGCGTCCCGGCAGTGCACCTGCGCCTCCGCGTAGCGCTGCATCCTGAACAGCACCGCACCCATGTTGACCTGCGCCATCGCCAGCCAGCTGGGGCTGCCGGTGGCGACCGCGCAGCGGTAGGACTCCGCGTAGTGCACCAGCGCCTCCTCGTGCCGCCCGCTGCGGGCGTAGGCGACGCCGAGCCCGGCGGGCCTCAGCACCTGGCCGATCGGGTCGGCGGCGAGCCGGGCGGATTCCAGCCCGTCCCCGTAGACCTGGATCCAGTCCTCCCAGGGGCAGCGCACCACCAGGTAGTTGAACTGGCAGCGCACCAGCTGCCAGGCGTGCTGGTGCAGGCCCTGGGCCTTCGCGGGGCGCACCGCGGCGACCAGGTTCGGCCATTCCGCGTCGAACCAGGCCAGCGCTTCGGTGCGGTTGCGGATGGCGGGCTGCTCGAAGGTGGAGTCGCCGGAGAAGTCGACGTCGTCCCGCGCGGGCCGCAGGAACCTGCGGGCGTGGTCGGAGACCACCAGGTAGTAGTGCAGCAACCGCTGCAACGCGCCGCCGTCCCGCTCGCCCGTCCGCTCCTCCGGAGTGTTGAGCAGTTCCCGCGCGTACAGCCGCAGCAGGTCGTGCATCCCGAACCGGTCCGGCTCGGTCTCGGTGACCAGGTGCGCCAGCGCCAGCGCGCGCAACCTGCGGTAGGCGCCCGCCGAGTCGGTCTCGCACAGCGCTGCCACTGCTTGCGCGGTGAACGTTTGCCCGGGCACCAGCCCGAGCAGCCGGAACGTGCTGGCGTGCACCGGATGCAGGTTCCGGTAGGAGATGTCGAACGCCCGCCGCACGCTGGTGTCGGCGTCGTCGATGTCCAGCCCGTGCAACCGGTTGCTCTCGTCGGTGAGCTCGTGCACCAGGTCGGCCACGCCGCGCGCCGGGTTCGCGGCCAGCCGGGCGGCCGCGATGCGCAGCGCCAGCGGCAGCCCGCCGCAGAGTTCGGCGAGTTCGCGGGCAGCGTCCGGCTCGGCCGCGGAAC
>NZ_JAFRFW010000618.1:0-1680 GCF_017434145.1 Saccharopolyspora sp.
CTCGGCCAGGGCGTCGCGGCCGTCGACGGTGACGTGCCCGCTCTCGAAGCCGGTGCGGCGATAGCGGGCGGGATCGCTGCCGAGGCGCTCGGCCAGCGTCCGGTCGCTGGGCCGTTCGATCACCCGCTCCAGGTCCGGCACCTGCGCGCTCGCCTGGGTGTCGTAGCGGCCGTCGGTGCTGAAGACCGTGCCGCCCTCGGCATCCGGCTCGTCCGCGGTGCGCACCACGAGCGCGGCCTGCGAGCCGGTGAAGCCGGTGAGGTACCGGATGTTGCGCAGTTCGGTGACCAGCATCGCGTCCAGGTCCTCGGCGCGGAGGAGTTCGCGCAGGGCGTGCCGGCGGCGGGGGTAGGTGTCGGACATGCGGTCAGCCTAGTTGGCAGCGGGCGGGCTGCGAGGGTGTCGGCGGGATGGCGCCGATCGCACGGCATCGGCCGAGCGCGGGCGAGCGTGCGTCGCGACCAATCCGATTTCACCTCCTGCTCGCCGGCATTTCCGGCAACCACCCGGATGCAGACCATCGGCAATCACGTCGAAAACACCCCGGCAACACCCCAGAACCTGGGAAACTCGGTAATTTCACAGAGCGAACGTCCTGCGCACAGCACGTCTGCGTGGTCCGAACCAGATTCCCGTTCCAGCGCTCGACGCGCCCCCGAAAAGAGTAGCGAAAGGCGACGAACAGGCGGTTACGGCAGGTTGCCGACGCTTTCAGACTTGGGATCACCCGGGCTCGTTCGACAGCTCGTCGCCGGGACCGGGTCGCTGCACTCGCGCTGAAGGGGCGTGCTCGGCAGAAGACGCGCATGTTCGGCGGGTCGCTGAGCACCGGCCTCGAGTCACGCACTCACTCCCCGGACCGTTCCGGGAGTTGAGGTCCGCGGCTTCGCGCGTGCGGCTCGGCGGCTCTTCCCCGACAGGGTCGTCCGGCCGCCGCGCGGAACCGCGGGTTCAGCGCAGGACGCACATGGGGGCGGGAGCCCCATGCGCGCGCTGGTCGAGCTCGGCCACCGTCGAACCGTTGGCCCCGGCGGTGGCCGGGCCGGCCGGATCCGTTCCTGCGGCCGTCGGCTTCAGTCGTCCAATTCGTCCACTTCGGATACTCCGACTCCCGTTGAGCGAATTCCCGTGGGCGCCGGATTCGCCGTCGTGGCTCGCAGAAGTTCGATGGGAACCGTCCCGCGAGAGTCCACTTCGGACACCGGGGCGTGGCCGTCAGCGGCACGCACCAGTCCGGGTCCCTCCTGCCACGGCCCCGGCAGGACCACCGGTTCGTAGGGGTGGCGGGTGAAACCGCGGTCCCAGAAAGTGATCGTCGTGCCCTCGGCGGTCTGGTGGGCGATGGCGAACGCCTGCAGGGCATCCACCCACATCCAGTCCGCGCTGAACGCGTCCACAACCGAACGCCCGCGGATCCGCGGATCCGGCCCGACCGGCTCGAAACCGGATTGGGTCAGGGCCTGCACCCGGTCGGTGAACGCGGGATCGCGGGCGCGCTGCACGAACTGGCCCGCGCCGTTCCACCCCGCGCCCGCCGCAGTGGTGTCGGTGAACATCAGGTAGAACCAGCCGTCCAGGTACAGCGCGGAAGGCTGGCCCGCGCCGTAGTCGTTGCTCCGGCGCACCGCCGCGGAGGGCGTCACGATCGGCTCGCCGGCCGCCTCCCGGCGCCACGCCAGC
>NZ_JAFRFW010000619.1:0-10717 GCF_017434145.1 Saccharopolyspora sp.
CGGGACGTGCTGGCGCGGCTCGCGCACGGCGCGGTGAGCACGCTCGCGACGGCGGGTGTCGCGCTGGTGGTCTCGGCGCTGCTCGGCGTGCTCATCGGCATCGCCACCGGGTGGAGCGCGGGTCGCGCGGCGCTGCTGGTGCGCTCGTTGGTCGACGTGGCCGTAGCGGTGCCGCCGTTGATCGTCGCGTTGGTGACCGTGCTGGTCGCCGGGCCGAGCACCGCGGCGCTGCTGCTCGCGCTGATCGCGGTGGGATGGCTGCCGTTCGCCCGCCAGGCCGACGCGTTGGTCGCCGAGTTGCGCACCCGCAACTGGGTGCTCGCGCACCGGGCGCTCGGGGCGGGCCGGGTGCGGATCTGGCGGGGGTCGATGCTGCCGTTCCTGGCTCCCGCGACCGGCGCGCTGGCCGGTGTGCGGCTGCCCGCGATGGTCAACACCGTTGCCGCGCTCGGCTTCCTGGGACTGGGACCGCCGCCGCCGAATCCCGAGTGGGGAGCGATGATCGCCGAGTCGGTCGAACACCTCTCCACCGCGCCGTGGCTGCTGCTCTCGCCGGTGGTGGCGCTGGTGTGCGTGCAAGTGCTCGTGGCGGCTTGGGGGCCGCAGAAGTCCTGATCGCGATTCCGCGCGTCACGCGCGGTTATGACGGGAACCACGATCCAATCAGGAACATCGATCGGGCCGCGACGCGTTGGCACTGCGGATTCCACGCGCTCCGCGTTCCGCCGACCCGCCGAGCGGGTTCACCGCGGGGCGCCGAATGCGCGAGCCAGCTCTGGAAGGAGGTGCGATGACGATGGCGCAGATGGATTGGCGGGACCGGGCCGCTTGCCTGGACGAGGATCCGGAACTGTTCTTCCCGATCTCCGAAATGGGGCCCGGTGCCGAGCAGGTGCGCCGCGCCAAGTCGGTGTGCGCTCGCTGCCCGGTGCGCGCCGAATGCTTGAACCACGCCGTGGAGAACGGCCTCGACTTCGGTGTCTTCGGCGGCACCACCGCCCAGGAGCGGCGGCGGCTGCCCGCCGGGTCGCGTCCGGAGGCCGCGGGCGAGCCGGGCGGGTTCGCCGAAGCGAGCTGATTCGGCCGGAACCGCTCCGGCCCCCGGAAACCGGGCAGCCGCGCCGGTGTCCGGGATGGTCCCGGCGATGCCTCGGGTGGTGCGGCTTTCGTCGGCGATGGGCAAGCACTTCGCCGAGATCAAGCGCAGGCTCGACGCGGCCCGATCAGCTGCCACGTCCTGATCGGCCACGCCCTGGCGAGCTAAGGGTGAGCCGGCGGCCGGCGCATTCGGAGTTGAGTCCGGAATGGACGCCGGCCGCCCGCGGAAAACCCCGCGAGGTCAGGTTCCTGCCTGCGGTGCACCGCTTTCCGACTGCGCCGCGACGGGTGCGGCGGACGCCGGGACTTCCGGCGAATCCCCGTTCGAGGGCGCGGAATCGTCCGCGGTCGAGGTCGTGCGGCTGAGCTGTTCGCGCACCTGCTGATCGGTGCTGAGCCATCGGTAGAACGACAGCATCACCGTGCCCAGCACGAAGATCAGCGGGAACGCGGTGATGACCGACAGCGTCTGCAACGTGTCCAGCCCGCCCGCGTACATCAGCACGATCGAGACCACCGCCAGCACCACGGCCCAGAAAACCCGGTGCCAGCGCGCCGGATCCGCGTCCCTGGGCAGTTCCTTCGAGGCGACCGTGGCCATCGTGTAAGCCGCGGAGTCCAGCGTCGTGGCCAGGAAGACCACCAGCAGCAGCACGAACACCCCGAGCACGAGGTCGCCGAGCGGCAACTGCCGGAGGGTGGCCATGATCCCGGCGGTGTCGCCCTGCTGCGCGACCAGGTCGGCGACCGGAACCAGGTTCTTGATCTGGTAGTACAGCCCGGTGTTGCCCAGCAGCGCGAACGCGAGCCAGCAGCCCGCGCTGCCTGCCAGGCACATGGCGCCGATCATCCCGCGGACGGTGCGGCCCTTGGAGATCTTCGCGGTGAACAGCCCGACGAACGGGGCGTAGGAGATCCACCAGCCCCAGTAGAAGATCGTCCACTGCTCCTCGAACCCGGACCCGCCGACCGGGTCGGTGTAGAAGCTCATCCGCAGCACGTTCTGCACCATCAGCCCGATGCTGTTGGTGAACGTGTCGATCAGGAACACGGTCGGTCCGGCGATCAGGATGAACGCGCCGAGCGCGCCCGCGAGCCACACGTTGAAGTCGGCCAGCCGCTTGAGCCCCTTGCGCAGCCCGAGGAAAACGCTCGCCCCGA
The DNA here is from genome assembly GCF_017434145.1 of Saccharopolyspora sp. Lineage (NCBI taxonomy): Bacteria > Bacillati > Actinomycetota > Actinomycetes > Pseudonocardiales > Pseudonocardiaceae > Saccharopolyspora > Saccharopolyspora sp. The sequence continues at coordinate 2,260 of NZ_JAFRFW010000619.1, forward strand.
ACATGGCGGTCCACAGCACGATCACCCCGACGTCGAGCAGCGGCCCCGGCCGCAGCGGCGTGATCGAGCTGATCGCGTCGGAGACGATCGGGACTTCGAGCCCGAGCGAGGTTCCGGCCGCGCCGACCAGCCCGAAGATGAACAGCACGTCGATGAGCCCGCCGAGCCAGCCGTCGGCCCGGTCGCCGATCACCCCGCGGCACGCGTCGGACAACCGCAACGTGCGCTGCTTGCGCACGTGGTAGGCGTAAGCGAGGGCCAGCGCCGGGAGGCAGAACAGCGCCCACGCGGTGATGCCCCAGTGGAACATCGGGTAAGCGGCCGACCACTCGGCGGCTTCGGTGCTGCGCGGGGCCATGCCCATCGGCGGCTCGTTGTAGTAGTACGCCCACTCGATCACGCCCCAGTACATGATCCCGCCGCCGATGCCCGCGGTGAAGATCATCGAGATCCAGCTCAGCGTGGAGAACTCCGGCCTGTCGCCGGGGTCGCCGAAGGTGACCCGGCCGTAGCGGCCGGCCGCCAGCCAGATCAGCATCGCGGCGACCGCCGCGGCAAACCACAGGTACAACCAACCGAACTGCCCGGTGAGCAGGCCCAGCACCCCGTCCAGGGCCGCTTTGCCGCGTTCCGGGGCAACCGCGACCGGAACCACGATCACCGCGGTCAGCAGCAGGGAGAACCCGAAAACCCGTTTATCCAGCCGCACTTTCGTGTTCGGCACGTCGATGACGGAAGCACCTCCACCCTTCGCCGGTCCGCGCCCCGGACGGTCGTCCGGCGCGCACGCACCATGATCAACCGTTGCGATCCGGTTGATACGTCAGTCATTCGGACGAGTGGACACCTTCGCCGAAGTGTGCAACGCGGTCAAGTAACGGTGCGGAAAAGTTCGAACATCGCGTCCGGGTGGGCGCGATCGAGCGGTCGGTGGATCGCAACGGACGACCAGCTATTGCGATTATCGCAATGCTTCGCTAGCTTGAAGGCTGATCCGGAACCGAAGCGACCGCGAGTGGCGCGCGATGCGGAGCGAGCATGACCGAACACCGACAACGGGTGGTGACCCCGTACGAAGGCACGGGACACCGCCCGTGGGACGACGATGCGGAGATCCCCGCTCCGCTGCGGCTGCACGAGACCCCGGTCAGCCCGCGGTGGGTCGACTACAACGGCCACATGAGCGAGTCCTGCTACCTGCTCGTGTTCGGTGATCACTCGGATGCCTTCTTCCGCTACATCGGCATCGACGAGCAGTACCGGGAGCAGGGCCGCTCGCTGTACACGGTGCAATCCCACCTGCACAACCTGCGAGAGGTCGCCGAGGGCGAGCCGCTGGCGCTGTCGGTGCAGCTGCTCGACCACGACGCCAAGCGCGTGCACCTGTTCCACGAGATGCGCCACGGCGGCGACGGCGCCCTGCTGGCGACCGCGGAGCAGCTGCTGGTGCATGTGGACGCGACGCTCGGGCGATCCCGGGCCATGCCGGAGTTCCTGCAGCAGCACCTCGCCGCGGTGCACCGCGCGCACCAGGCGCTCGCCGTTCCCGAACTCGCCGGAAGGCCGATCGGGATTCCCCGGAAGAACCCGCAATCCCCGGACTGATCCGGCATCCCCTGGACGATTAAGGAGTAGCCGTGGACTTCGGCCTCACCGACGAGCAACGAATGATCGTGGACACGGTGCGTTCGTTCACCGCCGCGGAGTTGGAGCCCTACGAGGAGCAGGTGGAGCGCCTGGACCGAGTGCCGGACGGGGTGGCCGAGCGGATCCGCGACCGAGCCTTGCAGGCCGGTCTGTACGCCGCGAACATGCCGGAGGAGCTGGGCGGCGCAGGCTTGGACGCGGTGAGCATGACGCTGGTCGAGCGCGAGCTCGGCAAGACCAGCTACGCGTTGCAGTCGCTGGTCGCCCGCCCGAGCAACATCTTGGAGGCTTGCGAAGGCGAGCAGCGCGAGCGCTACCTGCTGCCCGCGATCCGTGGGCAGCGCCACGACTGCCTGGCGATGACCGAGCCCGGCGCCGGTTCCGACGTGCGGTCCATGTCCACCAAGGCGGTGCGCGACGGGGACGACTACGTCATCGACGGCACCAAGCACTTCATCAGCCACGCCGACGCCGCGGATTTCGTGATCCTGTTCGCCGCAACCGGAGTCGAGCGTCCCGGCCGCAACCTGATCACCGCTTTCCTGGTAGATCTGGACGCGCCTGGAGTCGAAGTGCGGCGCGGGTCTTCGTGCGTGTCGCACCGCGGGTACCACCAGTGCGAACTGTCCTTCGTGGACTGCCGGGTACCCGTGGCGCAGCGGCTCGGCGCCGAGGGGCGTGGCTTCGAGCTGATGAACGAGTGGCTCGGCGCCAGCAGGCTGAGCGTCGCGGCGACGAGCGTCGGACGCGGCAGGCGGGTGCTGGAGCTGGCCACCGAGTGGGCGGCGCAGCGCAACCAGTTCGGCGAGCCGATCGGGCGCAAGCAGGGGGTGGGCTTCCAGCTCGCCGACATGGCGACGGAGCTGGACGCGGCCGAGCTGTTGACGCTGCGCGCCGCGGCGAACCTCGACAACGGCGGGATGAGCGACCGCGATGCTGCGATGGCGAAGCTGTACGCGAGCGAGGCGCTGGCCCGGATCACCGATCGGGCGGTGCAGATCTTCGGCGGCATGGGGCTGATGGACGAGCTGCCCATCGAGCGCTTCTGGCGGGACGCCCGGGTGGAGCGGATCTGGGACGGCACCAGCGAGATCCAGCGGCACATCATTTCGCGTTCCATGCTGCGCCCGCTGGGGTCGTGATGGGGCGGCGGGACCTGCGGCGGCTGCTGGCGCCGCGGCACCTTGCGGTCTTCGGTGGGCAAGCGGCCGCCGAGTGCGTCCGGCAGTGCCGCCGGGTCGGTTACACCGGGCGGATCTGGCCGGTGCACCCGACGAGAACCAGCATCGAAGGCATACCGTCCTACCCGGACATCGCAGCGTTGCCCGCGGCACCGGATGCGGCTTTCCTCGCCGTGCGGCCGGAAATCACGGTGTCGCTGCTCGGCGAACTCGCCGAGCTGGGAGCGGGTGGCGCCGTGTGCCATGCCGCCGGATTCGGCGAACACGACGCGGACGGTGCCCGGCTGCAGCGCGAATTCGTCGCCGCAGCAGGGGAAATGCCGGTCATCGGACCGAACTGCATCGGCGTGCTGAACTACTTGGACGGCGTGGCGATGTGGCCGGACCAGCACGGTGGAGCCCAGGTGCAGGACGGCGTCGCGCTGATCACCCAGAGCGGCAACATCGCGCAGAACATCTCCATGCACCGGCGGTCGCTGCCGATCGCGCAACTGATCACCGTGGGCAACAGCGCGGTGATCGGTGTGGCCGAGCTGATCGAGTCCGCATTGGACGATCCGCGGATCACCGCGATAGGGCTGCACCTGGAGGACATCTCGGACGCTGCCGGGCTCTCCCGGGCCGCGTGCGCGGCCGCGCGGCGCGGAATTCCGATCGTGGTGCTCAAAACCGGCGGTTCCGAGCTCGGTGCGGCCGCGGCGCTGAGCCACACCGGTTCGCTGGCCGGGCCGGACGTGCTCTGCGACGCCTTCTTCGAGCACTACGGGATGGCACGCGTGCGCGATCCGGGCGAACTCGTGGAAACCCTGAAATTCCTGCACGTGCACGGCACGTTGCCGGGTGTGCGGATCGCTTCGGCGAGCTGTTCCGGCGGCGAGGCCGCGTTGGCGGCGGACCTGGCCGAGTCGGGCGGGGCGGAAATGCCGCCGCTGCCGGAGGAATCGGCGCAGCGGCTGCGCGAAGTGCTCGGTTCCCGGGTGTCGGTGCGCAACCCGCTCGACTACAACGCCTACATCTGGGGCCGGTCCGAGGAGCAGACCGAGTGCTTCACCGCATTCCTCGGCGGCGGATACGACGCGCACCTGCTGTTGCTGGACATTCCGCGGCAGGACCGGTGCGAACCGGAGCAGTGGGAGACCACTGTGGACGCTCTGATCGCGGCGCACCGCGCGGTTCCCGCCGTCACCTGCGTGGTCAGCTCATTACCGGAAGGGATTCCGGAGCCATTGGGCCGGCGGTTGCTCACCGAGGGCATCGCACCGATGCAGGGCCTGCGCGCCGCCGTCACGGCGATCACCGCGGCCGGGGCACTGCGGAAGGCGCACGAGTCGACAGGTGATGTCGCGCCGTTGCAGCCCGGTAATCCTCCGCCGGACGAACCGCAGCGACAGCTGGACGAGCGTTCGGGCAAGCGAGCGCTCGCGGAGCACGGCCTCTCCATCCCGGCGGGCCGGGTCGTCGACTCCCCGGAAGCAGCCGGGGATGCCGCCGCGGAACTCGGATTTCCGGTGGTCGCGAAGGCGCTTTCGCCGACCCTGGCGCACAAGAGCGAAGCCGGCGGCGTCCGGCTCGGGTTGCGCGAGCGCGAGCAGGTCGTCGGGGCGGTGCGCGACATGGCGCAGCTGTCCGGGACGTTCCTGATCGAGCGCGTGGTGCCGGATGCGGTGGCGGAACTGATCGTCGGAGTGCACCAGGACCGCTGGTTCGGCCAGGTGCTGACCATCGGCACCGGTGGCGTGCTGGTGGAGGTGCTGCGCGACTCGGTCACGCTGCTGACGCCGGTGACCGAGCAGCGCATCGAGACCGCGCTGCGGTCGCTGCGGGTGTGGCCGCTGCTGGCGGGATTCCGGGGCGCACCGGCGGCCGACGTGCCCGCGGTCGTCTCGGCCGTCGCCGCGATCGCCCGGTTCGCCGCTGAGCAGGCCGACCGGCTGCTGGAAATGGACGTCAACCCCCTGCTGGTGCTGCCCGCAGGCCGTGGCGCGGTGGCGGCGGACGCGCTGGTCAGGCTGGGCGGAACCGCGACGGAAGGTGCGCGATGAGCGGAAAGACCGACGAACCGCCGGTCCGGGTGGCCGTGACCGGCCCCGTGCTGGTGGTGACCCTGGACCGGCCCAAGGCCAACGCGATCGACGTGACCACCAGCCGCGAGCTGCACGCCGCGTTCGACCGGCTTCGGCGCGACGACGAGCTGCGCGCCGCGGTGATCACTGGCGGCGGGGACCGGTTCTTCTCGGCCGGCTGGGACCTGAAGGCCGCCGCGGGCGGGGAAGCGGTGGACGCGGATCACGGGCCGGGCGGATTCGCCGGGCTCACCGAGTTCTTCGACGTCGGCAAACCGGTGATCGCGGCGGTGAACGGCCTCGCGGTGGGCGGCGGTTTCGAACTGGCGCTGGCGGCCGACCTGATCGTCGCCGCGGAGCACGCGGAATTCGCGCTGCCGGAGACGGGCTTGGGAATCGTGCCGGATTCCGGCGGGGTGTTGCGGCTGCCCCGGCGGCTGCCGCGGCCGGTGGCCATGGACATGTTGCTGACCGGGCGGCGGATGGGCGCCCGGGAAGCCGAGCACTGGGGCCTGGTGAACCGCGCGGTCCCGGCTTCCGAGCTGCTCGACGAGGCGCGCGCGTGGGGCGAGCGGGTCGCGGCGTCGGCTCCGCTGGCGGTGGCCGCCGTTGCGGAGATCACCGCGGCCACCGAGGACTGCGGGGTCGAGGCCGGTTTCGCCCGGATGCGCGGACTGCCGGGCTACCAGCGGATGCTGTCCTCGCAGGACGCCGCGGAGGGCCCGCGGGCGTTCGCCGAGAAGCGGCGACCGCGCTGGTCCGGCAGCTGACCGGTTCCCGCCGAGCGGTCGGGTTTCCGCCGAGCGACCGGGCGTGCCGGGCACCGCTCTCCCGCGCCCGGCCGCCCGGGCTCCCGCCGCCCGGGCCGGATCAGTTGATCTGCCGGTCCGCGTCGCGCCAGAACGGTTCGCGCAGCTTGAACTTCTGCACCTTGCCGGTCGCCGTGCGCGGCAGCTCGCCGAGGAAGTCGACCCGCTTCGGGCACTTGTACCCGGCGAGGTGCTTTCGGGAGTGCGCGATGAGCTCCTCGGCCGTGGCCGCGTCCGCCGTGTCCGCCGAGCGCACCACCAGCGCGGTGACCAGCTCGCCCCACTTCTCGTCCGGGATCCCGATCACCGCCGCTTCGCGGACGCCCGGATGCGAGTTCAGCGCGTCCTCGACCTCGATGGACGACACGTTCTCGCCACCGGAGATGATCACGTCCTTCTTCCGGTCGGAAATGGTGAGGTAGCCCTCGGTGAACGTCCCGCCGTCGCCGGTGTGGAACCAGCCCCCGGCCTGCACCCTGGCGGTTTCCTCCGGGTTCTCCCAGTAGCCGTCGAGGTTCGTGTTCGATTGGGTCAGCACCTCGCCTTCGGAGTCGATGCCGACCCGCACGCCCAGCGCCGGAGTCCCGGCGCGGCCGAGCCGCGCGGCCTGCTCGTTCGGCGTCAGCTCGGCCCACTCGCTGCGCATCCGATTGACCGTCAGCAGGGGAGAGGTCTCGGTGAGCCCGTAGATCTGGATGAACTCCCAGCCCAGCTCGGCGCGGATCCGCTCGATGGTGCGCGTCGGCGGCGGCGCACCGGCGACCACGATCCGCACCCTGTCGCGCCCGGGCACCTCGCCGTCCCAGCTCTGCGCGGCGTCGAGCGCCGCGGAAACGACGGCGGGAGCCGCGCACATGATCGTCACGCCGTGCTGCTCGATGCGGCGCAGGATCTCGTGCCCGTCGACCTTGCGCAGCACCACGTGCTGCCCGCCGAGACCGGTGACGGCGTAGGGCATCCCCCAGCCGTTGGCGTGGAACATCGGCAGCGTGTGCAGCAGCACGTCGTTGTCGTCCAATGTGGTGTGCAGGCCGAAAACGGTGGCGTTGAGCCAAAGGTTGCGGTGGGTCAGCTGCACGCCCTTGGGTCGTGCGGTGGTGCCGGAGGTGTAGTTCAGCGTCGCGGTCGCGTTCTCGTCGCCCGCCCACGGAAGCGGCCGGCGATCACCGCCGAACACGTGCTCGTCGTCCTCGCCGAGCACGAACACGTGCTTCGCGGTGACCTCCTCCAGCAGCGGCCTGAGCTCGGGATCGACCAGCAGCACTTCCGCCCCGGAGTGCTCCACGATGTACTGCACCTCGGCGGCGGCCAGCCGGAAGTTCACCGGCACCAGCACCCGGCCCCAGCCGGAGACCCCGAAGAACGACGTCAGCAGCCGGGCGGCGTTGTGCGAGACGATCGCGACGCGGCCACCGGCGGGGACCTCCAGCGCGTCCAAGTTCGCCGCCTGCGCCCTGGCCCGGCGGGCGAGTTCGCGGTAGGTCAGCGATCCCCACGAGTGCGCGGGCTGGTCGGGTTCGTCGACCACTGCGACCCGGTCCGGGTACACCGTCTCCGCGCGGTCCAGGAAATCGCGGATGCCGAGGTCGTAGAACATGTTGGCCCCTTCGTCAGCACGGGCTGCTCTGCCCGACGCGCGCATCGTGCTCCGGGACCGGTTCCGGTACCACCCCACAACGGGGGTGTGCGTCACAGCAGGCCGGCCGACCGCGCCCGGTTCACGGCCTGGATGCGGTTGGTGACGCCGAGCTTGCGCATCGCGTGCTTGAGGTAGGACTTGACCGTGTTGGGCAGCAGCTCCAGGTGCGCCGCGGCTTCGTCGTTGGTGTGGCCGTCGGCGACGCAGCGCAGCACGTCGACCTCGCGCGGTGTCAGCTCGACGCCGGGCTCGGCGTGCTGCCCGCGCCATCGATCGCACAGTTCCAGCAGGCGGTTGCGGGAATCCTCGTCGCTGGTCCGGCCCGCGATGTCGAGCAGTTCGGCGTGCAGGTCATCGGAGTCGCCGGGCACCTGCCGCGCAGCCGTGCCCCGTCCCGAGCCCGCGACCTGCTGCGGAGCCGCGACGCGGCGGCGGACCTCTTCCTCCACCTCGATGTCCCGCTCCAGCCGCGCGGCCACCCCGGCGGCGGCCCGCAGCGTGCGGTCACCGAGCGAGGTCTGCTCCCGGGTCGCCGCGTAGAGCACCGCGCGCGTGGCGGCATCGACGCGGACCGGGATGGCGAGCATCGCCCGCAGCTGCTCGGGCTCGACGGCGCGGTCGTACTTGTGCGTGATCCCGCGCGCGTGCAGGTAGTCGACGACGGTCGACGGGCGCTCCAGCGCGACGGCTTTGCCACCCAGCCCCGCACCCGTGTCCACGCGCAGGTGCTGCAAGGAGCGGGTCCGGGTGCCGCCGAGCTGGTCGATCAGCAACGCGCGGTCACCGCCCACGGGCCCGCCGAACACGACGGGCAGGCCGGTGGCGGTCGTGAGCTGCCGCAACGCGCCGGTGACCAGCGGACTGTTCGCGAGCGCGAGCTTGCACCGCTGGGTCATGGGCAGCACCTCCCGGAACATGCGAGCACCGGCCGCGGACCACGGCTGGGAGGTGAGATCTTGCACCAAGCGAGGGTTCGCACGCGACCCCGCGCAGCATCCTGCTGCTCCGTGCGCGGGCCGGTGTTGCCCCGCTCAGCCGTGCCGTGCACACGGCGGATGCCTTCGTCGAGGTCATGAAATCCAGCACGTGTTCGTCGCTGCTAGCGACTGCATGACGCAC
>NZ_JAFRFW010000620.1:0-4180 GCF_017434145.1 Saccharopolyspora sp.
CCTCCTGGCTCAGCCGCGTGTTGAACAGCGCCAGCGCCCGTTCCTTCGCGTGCAGCGCGGCGAGCCCGGCGCGGACCGACGGGTCCGCGGAAATCCCCTTCGCCCGGGCGATTCCGGCGAGGTTCGCCGAGCCGAGCGGTTCGTCCCGGCGGCGGACCGAGCCGCCCAGCGACACCCGCTCGTGCCCGAGCATCGTCACCGCAGCGGCCCAGCCCTGGCCCACCTCTCCCAGCACCGCATCGGCGGGCAACCGGACCTCGTCGAAGTAGACCTCGTTGAACGGGGCACCGCCGGTCATGTCCCGCAACGGCCGCACCGCAACACCGGCGGCGTGCATGTCGATGACGAACATGGTCAGCCCGGCGTGCTTCGGCACGTCCGGATCGGTCCTCGCCAGCACCGCGCCGAAATCCGCGTGCTGCGCCCCGGAAGTCCACACCTTCTGCCCGCTGATGACCCATTCGCCGCCGTCGAGCACCGCTCTGGTCTGCAGGCTCGCCACGTCCGACCCGGCGCCGGGTTCGGAGAACAGCTGGCACCAGATCTCCTCGCCGCGCAGCAACGGCCGGACGTAGCGGTTCTTCTGCACCTCGGTGCCCAGGTCCAGCAGCGTCGGCCCGCACATGCCCATGCCGATCACGAACGGCCCGGTGGGCAGCTCGTACCCGGCGGCCTGCTCGCGGAAAGCCCGCTCCTGCGCGGCCGTTCCGCCCTGCCCGCCGTACTCCGCGGGCCAGGTGATGCCCGCCAAGCCCGCGTCGTGCAGCGCGGCCTGGAACCGCTTGGCCACCGGGATCAGCTCGTCCGGGGCGAGTTCGGGCCATCCCGCGGGAACCTCGCCTCGCAGGAAGTCCTCGGCACGCCGCCGGATTTCCGCATCGTCCGATTCGGACACCGCCATCTGCGCCACCTCTCCGAGCTCCGTTCGATGCCCTACAACCGCTCCAGGATGGTCGCGTTGGCTTGTCCGCCGCCTTCGCACATGGTCTGCAACCCGTATTCGACTCCGGCGTCCCGCATGTGGTGCACCAGCGTGGTCATGATCCGCGCCCCGCTGGCACCGAGCGGGTGGCCGAGCGCGATCGCTCCGCCCAGCGGGTTGAGCGTCTTCCAGTCGGCGCCGATCTCGGCCTGCCACGCCAGCGGAACGGGCGCGAACGCCTCGTTGACCTCGTAGACCCCGATCCGGTCGACCGGCAATCCGCTGCGCCGCAAGGCTTTCTTCGTCGCCGGGATCGGCGCGGTGAGCATGATGACCGGATCGTCGCCCGCCAGCGTCGCGGTGTGCACCCGCGCCAGCGGCCGCAAACCGAGTTCGGCGGCCTTCTCGCTGGTGGTCATCAGCAGCGCGGCGGAACCGTCGCTGATCTGCGAGCTGTTGCCCGCGGTGATCACACCGTGCTCGTCGAACGCGTTCTTCAGCCCGGCGAGCTTGTCCACAGTGCCACCGCGGCGCACGCCCTCGTCCGCACCGACGACGGTGCCGTCCGGCAGCGTGATCGGCACGAGCTGCTCGTCGAACGCGCCGGAATCCTGCGCTGCGGCGGCCTTTTCGTGCGAGGCGATGCTGAACTCGTCGACCTGGGTGCGGCTCAGGCCCCACCGCCGCGCGATCATCTCGGCACCGACGCCCTGGTTCGGGCGCACCCCGTCGAGCCGCGCGGTGAGCTGTTCGCCCAACGGGTCCGCGCCCTGGGTGGTGCTGCCCATCGGCACCCGGCTCATCGATTCGACACCGCCCGCCACGACCACGTCGTAGTGCCCCGCGACGAGCCCGGCCGCGGCGAAGTGCACCGATTGCTGCGAAGAACCGCACTGGCGGTCCACCGTCACGCCGGTCACCGAGTTCGGCCAACCGGCCGCGAGCACCGCGTTGCGGCCGATGTCCAAGGTCTGCTCACCGGCCTGGCCGACGCAGCCCCACACCACGTCCTCGATCTCGGCCGGGTCGACCCCGCTGCGCTCGGCCACGGCGCCGAGCACCCGCGCCGAGAGGTCCACCGGGTGCACGCCCGAAAGCGCCCCGTTGCGCTTGCCCACCGGGGTTCGCACTGCTTCCACGATCACCGCGTCTCGCACGGTTCCTCCTCGGTTCGAATGCGGCGCTCAGACGGTTTCGGCCGCATAGCGGGATTTCAGGGTGCCTTTGACGAGCTTGCCGGTCGGTGTCCGCGGCAGCGCGTCCAGGAAGTCCACGCTGCGCGGGACCTTGTAGTTCGCGATGCGCGAGCGCACGTGCTCCAGCAGTTCCCGCTCCAGTTCCGGGCCGGGTTCGGCGTCTGCGGCGGGCTGCACGACCGCCTTCACCGACTCGCCCATCTCCGGGTCCGGCACGCCGATCACCGCCACGTCGGCGATCTTCGGGTGCAGCGCCAGCAGGTCCTCGATCTCCTGCGGGTAGATGTTCACCCCACCGGAGATGATCATGAAGGCTTTCCGGTCGGTGAGGAACAGGTAGCCGTCCTCGTCCACGTAGCCCACATCGCCGACCGTCGCCCAGTTCTGGTGCCGCGGATGCCGCGCCGCGCGGGTCTTGGCCGGGTCGCCGAGGTACTGGAACGGCTGCTCGTCGCGTTCGAAGTAGACGGTGCCGACCTCGCCCGCGGGCAGCTCGGCTCCCTCGTCGTCGCAGATCCGCACGGTGCCGAGCCCGCCGACGCCGACCGAACCGGGTTTCTGCAGCCAGCTGTGCGAGTCGATGAAGGTCATGCCGATGCCCTCGGTCGAGGAGTAGTACTCGTAGAGCACCGGCCCCCACCACTCGATCATCTTCTGCTTGACCTCCACCGGGCACGGCGCCGCCGCGTGGATCGCGACCCGCTGGCTGGAGAGGTCGTGGCGCTCCCGCACCTCGGGCGGCAGTTTGAGCATCCGGACGAACATCGTCGGAACCCATTGGCTGTGCGTGACGCCGTAGCGCTCGATCGCGCGCAGCGCCTGCTCCGGTTCGAAGCGCTCCATCATCACCACGGTTCCGCCGAGCGCCTGCGTGGAGACGGAGTACCGCAGCGGCGCGGCGTGGTAGATCGGCGCGGGCGAGAGATACGTGGTGTCCGGGCCGAATCCGTAGAGCGCGGCCATCGCGTCGGCGAGGATGTCGCCCGGCTCGTGCACCTGGCGGTCCGGCAGATCCGGCCGGATTCCCTTGGGGCGCCCGGTCGTTCCGGACGAGTAGAGCATGTCCGCGCCGCGCGGCTGGTCCTGCGGCGGCTCCGGCGAAGCGCCGGCCAGCGCGGTGTCGTAATCGCCGTAGCCGGCGACCTCGCCACCGAAGGCGAGCCGCAGCTCGGCCCCGGGAACCTGCTCGGCGACCTCGGTCGCGATCTCGGCCAGCGCCGCCGACACGATCAGCGCGGACGCGCCGGAATCGTTGACGATGTAGGAGATCTCGTCCGCGGTCAGGTGGTTGTTCACCGCCGTGATGTAGAGACCCGAACGCACCGCGGCCCAGTAGACCTCGAACGCGGGCAGCGCGTTGTCGGTCAGCAGCGCCACCACGTCACCGCGCTGCAGCCCGGATTCGCGCAGCACGTGCGCCAGCCGGATCGAGCGCTCCTCCAACTCGCCGTAGCTCAGCCGAGCACCCGAACCGGCCATGATCACCGCAGGTCGCTGCGGATCGATCGCGGCATGGGCACCTGGAAACATGCGGCTCCTCCTCGAACCCGGCGAAAATCCACCCGCAGGCGCTTCGAGAGTCGCACCGCCGCACACGAGCGGTCAATGCCGACTGTTCGCGGACGCGGAACCGGCCGGCGGCCGGGTAGGGTGTGCGAGTGGTCCAGTCCGAGACGACGCGCACCGATGGCGCGGGAGAATCCGCGGCGAAGGCCGACGGCGCGGCACCGCGCACCCGCCGGGAACGCAGCGCCGACAGCCGCGCGCTGATCCTCGACGCCGCCGTGGACTGCCTGATCGAGCACGGCTACGCCGGGGCTTCCACGCTGGTGATCCAAGCCAAGGCGGGAGTCTCGCGCGGGCGGCTGCTGCACCACTTCCCGTCCAGGGACGGGCTGCTGGTCGCGGCCGCGCAGCACCTGGCCAACACCCGGCTCGCGCAGACGCGGGAACGCGCCGAGAGCAAGCTCGCCGCCGAGCCGGAAGGGCCCGCGCGGGTCGAGCGCTGCATCGAACTGCTCTGGGAAACCTTCCAGGAACCGCACTTCTGGGCCGCGATCGA
>NZ_JAFRFW010000621.1:0-4510 GCF_017434145.1 Saccharopolyspora sp.
AGGCAGCACCAGCCCGGACAGCATCGTGCCCAGCCCGCCACCGGCGAAGTAGATCCCCAGCAGCACCGCCGACCGGCCACCCGGCCGCCCGTGCCCGAGGTGCGTCGCCAGCACTCCGCCCAGCACGAACGCCACCGCACCGGCGATCCCGGTCAGCAGCCGCAATGCGAACAGCAGCGCCACGTTCGCGGTCAGCGCCGAGGCCGCCAGGAACACCGCCGTGGCGACCAGTCCGCCGAGCATGAGCCGCTTGGTGCCCCAGCGGCGCCCGACCGGTGCCGCCACCAGCGCGCCCAGCAGGTATCCGGCGGCGTTCGCGGTGTTGAGCAGTCCGGCGGTGGCGAAGGACCAGTGCAGCGCCTCGCTCATCGACGGCAGCAGCAGCCCGTAGGCGAACCGTCCCAGGCCCTGTGCGGCCGACGATCCCAGTGCCAGCCCGAACGCGACCAGCACGTCCGCTCCGAAGGAGCGCGGTGGCGCGGCGGTGGCCGGGGTGAGTTCCTGTTCCCGCGGCATGGGTCCTCCCTTCCCCGCCGCTCAGCTGAGCAGCCCCCACTTCCCCGCACCAGTCTTGCGTGCGCAGCACCACGTTCCGTTCGGCGCGAAGCGGATTTTCCGGGCGGTGCAACGCGAAACCGGGCGGGCGCCGCACCCGGCCGTCAGCCTTGGCGCGCGCAGGAGGTGAGGCGATCGGCGAGCGCGACGACGCGGTCGCGGAGCTCGCCGCGACCTTCGATGACGAACGGCCGGTCGAGCATGGCGGGGACGGTGCTGCCGAGTCGGCGCCGGATGTAGGGATCCTCCCCAGCGAGTGCACGCGGGCCCATGATCGGCGCGAGCTGAGTGCCGAGTGCGCACCCGCGCGGGAGTATTTCTCGCGGAGTGAACGGACCGTTCGCCCGATCCGGTGGGTCGAACAGTCCGTTCACTCGGGGCTCAGGATTATTGCGGGCCGTCCTCCAGGTCACCTTCGGCCTGCAGGTAGACCTCGTGCAGGGCGGCGATGGTGTCCGGGTCGGGGGATTCCCACATGTTCCGGTTCGCCGCTTCCAGCAGGCGTTCGGTGATGCCGTGCAGCGCCCACGGGTTGGACTCGGTGAGGAACTTCTGGTTCTCCTCGTCGAGCACGTAGGTCTCGGCCAGCTTCTCGTACATCCAGTCGCCGACCACGCCGGTCGTGGCGTCGTAGCCGAACAGGTAGTCCACTGTGGCCGCGAGCTCGAACGCGCCCTTGTAGCCGTGCTTGCGCATCGCGTCCAGCCAGCGCGGATTCACCACGCGCGCCCGGAAAACGCGCGAGGTCTCCTCGGTGAGCGAGCGGGTGCGGATCGAGTCCGGCCTGCTGCTGTCGCCGATGTAGGCCGCCGGTGCCTTGCCGGAAAGCGCGCGCACCGTGGCGATCATGCCGCCGTGGTACTGGAAGTAGTCGTCCGAGTCGGCGATGTCGTGCTCGCGGGTGTCGACGTTCTTCGCTGCCACCGAAATCCGCTTGTACGCCGACTCCATGTCGCCGCGCGCCTCGGTGCCTTCCAGCCCGCGGCCGTAGGCGAAACCGCCCCACACCGCGTAAACCTCGGCGAGGTCGGTGTCGTCGCGCCAGTTCTTGCTGTCCATCAGCGGCAGCAAACCGGCCCCGTACGCGCCCGGCTTGGAGCCGAAGATCCTTGTGGTGGCACGACGTTCGTCACCGTGCTCGGCCACGTCGGATTGCGCGTGCGCGCGCACGAAGTTCTGCTCGTGCGGCTCGTCGAGCGCGGCGACCTTGCGCACCGCGTCGTCGATCAGCGTGACCACGTGCGGGAAAGCGTCGCGGAAGAAGCCGCTGATGCGCACCGTCACGTCCACGCGCGGGCGCCCCAGCTCCTCCAGCGGGATCACTTCCAGGCCGTTGACCCGCCGCGAAGCCTCGTCCCAGGTGGGCCGCACGCCCATCAGCGCGAGCACTTCCGCGATGTCGTCACCGGAAGTGCGCATCGCCGAGGTGCCCCACACCGACAGCCCCACCGAACGCGGGTATTCCCCGGTCTCGTCCAGGTAGCGCTCGATCAGCGAGTCCGCGATGGCGTGGCCGGTCTCCCAGGAAAGCCGGCTCGGCACCGCCTTCGGGTCCACCGAGTAGAAGTTCCGGCCGGTCGGCAGCACGTTGATCAGGCCGCGCAGCGGCGAACCGCTCGGGCCCGCCGGGACGTAGCCGCCTTCCAGCGCGTGCAGCGCCGCGGTCATCTCGTCCGTTGTGGACGCCAGCCGCGGAACGAGTTCGGAAACCGCGAACTCCAGCACTCGCACCACGTCGTCCGGTGCTTCGCCGAGCACCGAACGGCAGACCTCCGGCACCGCCGAGAGCTCCCAGTCGTGCTCCTCCATGCCGGAAACCAGGGCGTGCGCGCTGGTTTCCACGTCGTCCACGGTGCCGCGTGCGACGCTGCCGTCCTCCAACATGCCCAGCGCCTCGCGCAGGCCGGGCAGCGCGGCGGACTGCCCGCCCCACATCTGCCGCGCCCGCAGCATCGCCAGCACCAGGTTCACCCGCGGCTCACCGGTCGGCGCGCCGCCGAGGATGTGCAGGCCGTCGCGGATCTGCGCGTCCTTGATCTCGCAGAGCCAGCCGTCGACGTGCAGCAGCATGTCGTCGAATTCGGCTTCGTGCGGGCGTTCTTCCAGCCCGAGGTCGTGGTCGAGCTTCGCGGCCTGCATCAGCGTCCAGATCTGGCTGCGGATCGCGGGCAGCTTCGCCGGGTCCATCGCGGAGATCTGCGCGTGCTCGTCGAGCAGCTGCTCCAGCTTGGCGATGTCGCCGTAGCTCTCCGCGCGCGCCATCGGCGGCACCAGGTGGTCCACCAGCGTGGCGTGCACCCGCCGCTTGGCCTGCGTGCCCTCACCGGGGTCGTTGACCAGGAACGGGTAGATCAGCGGCAGGTCGCCCAGCGCCGCGTCCGGCGCGCAGGACGCCGACATGCCCGCGGTCTTGCCCGGCAGCCACTCCAGGTTGCCGTGCTTGCCCAGGTGCACCATCGCGTGCGCGCCGAACTCGTGGTTGAGCCAGCGGTAGGCGGCCAGGTAGTGGTGGCTCGGCGGCAGGTCCGGATCGTGGTAGATCGCGATCGGGTTCTCGCCGAAACCGCGCGGCGGCTGCACCATGATCACCACGTTGCCCGCGCGCAGCGCGGCGAGCACGATCTCGCCGTCCGGGTCGTGCGAGCGGTCCACGAACTGCTCGCCAGGCGGCGGACCCCAGTGCTGCTCGATGCTCTCGCGCAGGTCCGCGGGCAGCGTCGCGTACCACTCGGCGTAGCGCTTGGCCGGAATCCGCACCGGATTCCCGGAAAGCTGCTCCTCGGACAACCAGTCCGGGTCCTGCCCACCCGCCGCGATCAGCGCGTGCACCAGCGCGTCACCGTCCTGCGCGGCGACGCCGGGCAGCGCGTCCGGGCCGTCGGCCGGGCCGATGTCGTAGCCCGCGTCGCGCAGCGTGGCCAGCATCTTCACCGCGCTGGCCGGGGTGTCCAGCCCGACCGCGTTGCCGATGCGGGAGTGCTTGGTCGGATACGCCGAGAGCATCAGCACCAGCCGCTTGTCCTGCGGCTGCACGTGCTTGAGCTGCGCGTGCCGTACCGCGGTCCCGGCGACGCGCGCGGTGCGCTCCGGATCGGCGACGTAGACCGGCAAGCCCTCGGAGTCGTTCTCCTTGAACGAGAACGGCACCGTGATCAGCCGCCCGTCGAACTCCGGCACCGCCACCTGCGTGGCCATGTCCAGTGGGGACAGTCCCTCGTCGTTCTCCTCCCACGCCGCGCGGCTGGAGGTGAGCGTGAGCCCTTGCAGGATCGGGATGTCCAGCTCGGCCAGCGCACCCACGTCCCACGCCTCGTCGTCGCCACCGGCCTGCGCGGTCGCGGGTTTCGTGCCGCCCGCCGCGAGAACCGTGACGATCAGCGCGTCCGCCTGCTCGAGCGTGTCCAGCAGTCCCGGCTCCGGAGCGCGCAGCGAGGCGCAGAACACCGGCAGCGCCTGCCCACCGGCGTCCTCAATGGACTCCGAGAGCGCGTGCGCGAACGCGGTGTTCCCGGCCATGTGGTGCGCGCGGTAGTACAGCACCGCCACCGTCGGGCCCTCGGTGCGGCGCGGCTCGCGTTCCAGCACGCCCCACTTGGGGGTCTCCACCGGCGGCTCGAAGCCGTGTCCGGTGAGCAGGATCGTGTCCGACAGGAAGTGGAACAGCTGCGTCAGGTTCTGCGGCCCGCCCTGGGCGAGGTAGCTGTGCGCCTGCGCGCAAACCCCGCCGGGCACCGTGGAGCACTCCATCAGCTCGGCGTCCGGGGCCTGTTCGCCACCGAGCACCACCACCGGCCGCGGTCCGGCCAGCAGCGCGTCCAGGCCCTCCTCCCAGGCGCGGCGGCCGCCGAGCAGGCGGACCACGACGAGGGCGACGCCTACCAGCAGCGGCGGCAGGACGTCCACGCCGAGCCGGGCGGGGTTGCCGAGCCGGAACTGCGCGACGCCGGAGACGGCG
>NZ_JAFRFW010000622.1:0-6518 GCF_017434145.1 Saccharopolyspora sp.
CCGCGATCGCCTCGGAGAGCGGCAGCGGGTGCAGCGCCTGCTCGACGTCCCCGGCCTGCTCGGCCTCGCCGAGCAGGAACATCCGGATCGCGGTGCCCAGCGGTCCGCCGCCTTCGGTGGCGCGCAGCGCCGGCTCCGGTTCGCCGCGGCTGAGCGCGGCATGCGCCTGCGCGCCGAGCAGGTCGACGACGCCGTCCGTGCCGTAGCCGATCCGCAGGAACGCCTCGCGGAGGCGGTCGAGTCGATCGTTCGTCAAGTCTGGGATCACGAGTTCGATCCTCACACGCCCCCGGGGCACCCGCACCGACCGAGGTGCCGCAACGCACCGGCGCGAGCTCCGCCCGGGCCTGGTCGCGGGCCCATCGCCCGGGCACCCGTGAGAACCTGGGCGCATGAGCCGGACGCTGCACCTGACCCAGGACGCCGAAGCCGACGAACTGCTCTCGCGCGACCCGCTGGCCCTGCTGCTGGGCATGCTGCTCGACCAGCAGATCCCGATGGAGAAGGCGTTCGCCGGCCCGAAGGTGCTCGTCGAGCGGCTCGGCGAACTGGACGCGCACCGCATCGCGGCGATGGACCCGGAGGAGTTCGCGCAGCTGTGCTCCACGCCGCCGGCGATCCACCGGTTCCCTGGCTCGATGGCCAAGCGGATCCAGACGTTGTGCCGGTACCTGGTCGACACCTTCGACGGCGACGTGCGCGGGATCTGGACCGGCGAGGACCCGGACGGGACCGCGGTGCTCAAGCGGCTCAAGGCGCTGCCCGGTTTCGGTGACCAGAAGGCGCGGATCTTCCTCGCGCTGCTCGGCAAGCAGTGGGGCGTGCAGCCCGCGGGCTGGCGGGAGGCCGCTGGTGCCTACGGCGATCCGGAGGCGCGGCGCTCCATCGCCGACGTGCTCGACCAGCAGACGCTGGAAGAGGTCCGGGCCTGGAAGAAGCAGCAGAAGGCCGCCGCGAAGAAGTGATTCAGGCCGCGGCCGACGACTGGTAGCGGTCCACGTAATCCTGCTCGGACAGCTCCGAGATCGCGTACATGATCTCGTCGGTGATCGACCGCAGGATCGGCAGCGCACTCTCCATGCCGTCGTAGCGGGAGAAGTGCAGCGCCTCGCCGAAACGAACCGTCACGCGGGTGGGCCGGGGGAACTTGGCGCCCTTCGGCAGCAGGTCGGCGGTGCCGCTGAGCGCCACCGGGACGACCGGCGAGCGCCCGCTCAACGCCAGCCGCGCCACACCGGTGCGGCCGCGGTACAACCGCCCGTCCGGGGAGCGCGTGCCCTCGGGGTGGATGCCGAACGCACCGCCTTCGGACAGCACCCGCTGCGCGGTGCCCAGCGCTTCCTTCGCCGCCCGGCCGCGGCCGCGCTGCACCGGGATCGCGCCGAGCGCGCCGAACGCGTTGCGGGTGAGCCGGTTCTTCAGCCCGCCGCCCTCGAAGTACTCGGCCTTGGCCAGGAACGACACCGGCCGCGGCACCACCAGCGGCACGATGAAGCTGTCGGCCACGGACAGGTGGTTGATCGCGAAGATCACCGGTCCGTCCGCGGGCACGTGCTCCAGGCCGTGCACCCGCGGCCGGTACACCGCGCGGGCGACCGAGCCGACGATCCGCTTGGTCAGTGTGTAGAACATTCGAACCTCCCCGCCGCGTCCCGGCACCGCCTCCGGGAATCTATCCGGACCGTGGTGCGGGCTCGTGGCGGCCATGTGAACTCCTAGAGCCGATCCCGTGTAGCGGGGTGGCGCATCGCGCAGCCCCGAGGGTGTCCACCGTTCCACCGGAGTGGGACGATGGCGGACGTGGAGGTGGTGTCGTGAGCAGTTCCGAGCATGGCGACGACACCCCGGTGCTGATCACCGAGGCGGAGCCGTCCTACGACGATCAGCAGGCGGCGCGGCGCCGCAAGTACGCCATCATGATGTCCTTGCGGATCCCCTGCCTGGTGGCGGCGGCCGCCTGCTACCAGATCTGGTGGCTGGCGCTGATCATCCTGGCGATCTCGATCCCGCTGCCGTGGATGGCGGTGCTGATCGCGAACGACCGGCCGCCGCGCAAGACCGAGCACGTCAACCGGTACCAGCACGAATCGCGCGCGCTGGAGTCCCGCGAGCATCGCGTGATCGAGAACCCCTGAACCCGCCAGGTGATCCGCGCAGCGGCGGCCCGGTGCGGCATCATGGACGCATGAGCACCATGACGCTTCCGGAAACCGACGTCCGGCCGGACACCACGGAACAGACCGAGGACGACCGGCCCGAGGTCTTCCACTACGTGCAGAAGGACAAGATCGCCGAGAGCGCGGTCATGGGCACGTACGTGGTGGCGCTGTGCGGCGAGGTCTTCCCGGTGACGAAGTCCGCGAAGCCGGGCTCGCCGGTGTGCCCCGACTGCAAGAAGGTCTTCGAGAAGTTGCCGCCCGGCGGTGGCGACGACGAATGAGCTGAGCACCACCGGCCGCGGCGGCGGGGCGCCCGCTCAGCCGCGGTCCCGGCGCGCCCGAGGTTCTTGCCCGAAGCGCGCGGGCACGGCCGTGCCCCCGAAGCCGGTCGGCGGCTTCGCTCCCGAGTCCTCCCGATCGCCTTCCCGCCAGGCCCGGTAGCCCTCCTCGGTGCGTAGCCGCTGCTCCGCGCGCCGCATCTCCAGCCGCCGCCAGCGCCGCCGCTCCTTGCGCGTCATCTTCGCGGGCCACAGCTCCTGTATCGCGTTGTTGAACTGCGCACCGATGATGATCGCCAGCCCGATGAAGAACGCGAACAGCAGGAACGCGATCGGTGTGGCCAGCGCCCCGTAGGTGTAGCCGGTGCTGGTGACCCAGGTGATGTAGAGCCGCAGGCCGACGCTGGAGCACAGGAAGACCACCATGGCCAGCAGCGCCCCAGGCAGCCCGCGGTGCCACGGTAGCTTCCGCGGCAGCGCCACCTTGTAGAGCGCGGCCAGCGCCAGCACCAGCAGCACTCCGGTGGCCGGGTAGTAGAACACCCGGATCAGCCAGGCGATGTCGTCCTGCCATTGCGGCGGGAAGACCGTGGGCAGCCAGTCCGGGCCGAGTGCTATGACCGGCAGCCCGACCACGGCGAGCAGCAGGCCCACCAGGTACAGCAGCAGCGCGAAGATCCGCTGCCAGACGCTGTGCCGCACGGTGTACTGGTCGTAGGCGAGGGTGATCGAGTCGACCAGCGAGGCCAGCGCGGACGAGCCCGCCCACAACGACAGCAGGAAGCCCACCGACATGATCTCGGTGCGTCCCTTGGTCAGGATGTCCTCCACCGTCGGCCCGATGATCTGGTCCACGACGTTGGCGCTGAACACGGTGTGCGCGAACGACAGGATCTTGCTGTGCACCGTGTCGACCACCACGGGACCGAACCAGTCGCCGACGAAACCCAGGCTGCCGAGGAACCCCAGCAGCAGCGGCGGCAGCGACAGCGTCTGCCAGAAGGCGGCGGCCGCGGACTCCGAGAAGATGTTGTCCCACCACGCCTTGTGCACCGTGCGCCACACCAGCCGCAACGGCCCCCAGCGGACCGGGTCCGCGCGGGTCGCCGCGGTGGTGACCGAGCCGATCTCCGGGGACTGGATCACGGGAGCCTGATCGTCGAGCGGGTCGGCGGCCGGTCCGGCCCGCGCAGCTGGCGGCTCCGGCTCGCGGCCGTGCTGGCCGGGCCGTTGGCTGTTACCGGTCGGACCTGTGGAACCCATCGCACGTACCAGGATGCTGCATAGGGCTCACCAACGAGCGTGCACCCGGCCAACCGGGGGTGTCGGAGTGATCTCAATCCGATCCGCGGGTCGGTGCGACCGGACGGCCGGAGCGGGACGGTAAGCTGCCGGGGCGCCATCGGCGGATCGCCCGGCTGGACGCGACGACGCGCGGCCGAGGGTGCTGATCAGGTCCCGCGGTCCGCCGCGGGCCTGCCGACCGGAGTCGATCCGGCCCGGTCGATCGCAGCCCGGTCGCTCGCGGGAATCCACCGCGACGCCGGGTCGCCCGAGCGGCGCCCGCGATCCGCGCCAGGAACGTTCGGGGAAAGGCACAGGAAGGAGCGGCGAGCAGGCTTGTCCGAGTCGCAACTCGACCATCCCGTCCGATCCGTTCTCAGCGACCCCGCCGACACCGCCGGACGCCCGCTGCGGGCGTGGCAGCGGCGGGCGTTGACCCGGTACCTCGCGAAGAAGCCGCGGGACTTCATGGCGGTCGCCACGCCGGGTGCAGGCAAGACGACCTTCGGGTTGCGAGTGGCCGCGGAACTGCTGGGGGACCGGACCGTCGAGGCGGTCACGGTGATCACTCCCACCGAGCACCTCAAGCACCAGTGGGCGCTGGCCGCCAACGCCGCGGGCATCCCGCTGGACCCGGACTTCCGCAACGGCGACGGCATGACTTCCAGCGACTACGTCGGAGTGGCCGTCACCTACGCGCAGATCGCCGCACATCCGACGCTGCACCGGGTGCGCACCGAGCGCCGCAAGACCCTGGTGATCCTCGACGAGATCCACCACGCCGGTGACGCGAAGTCCTGGGGCGATGCGGTGCGCGAGGCGTGCACTCCGGCGACTCGGCGCCTCGGGTTGACCGGTACGCCGTTCCGCAGTGACGACACGCCGATCCCGTTCGTGAACTACGAACCGGACGCGGACGGTTCGATGCGCAGCGCCGCCGACAGCTCCTACGGCTATTCCGAGGCGTTGCAGGACGGCGTGGTCCGCCCGGTGATCTTCCTGGCTTATTCGGGCGAAACGCGCTGGCGCACCAACGCGGGCGACGAGTTCTCCGCCCGCCTCGGGGAGCCGCTGACCGCCGAGCAGACCGCGCGGGCCTGGCGCACCGCGCTGGACCCGGCGGGGGAGTGGATCCCGTCGGTGCTGCGGGCCGCCGACACCCGGCTCAA
Organism: Saccharopolyspora sp.; assembly: GCF_017434145.1. NCBI lineage: Bacteria > Bacillati > Actinomycetota > Actinomycetes > Pseudonocardiales > Pseudonocardiaceae > Saccharopolyspora > Saccharopolyspora sp. Next base: position 4,891 of record NZ_JAFRFW010000622.1, read on the forward strand.
CCAGCTCCGGCAGAACGGGATGCCGGACGCGGGCGGGCTGATCATCGCCTCCGACCAGGCCAGTGCCAAGGCGTACGCGAAAACGCTGCAACGGATGACCGGTGAGGAACCGGTCGTGGTGCTGTCCGACGATCCGAAGGCGTCCGGCCGGATCGCCGAATTCGCCGACTCCGACGACCGCTGGATGATCGCGGTGCGGATGGTCAGCGAAGGCGTCGACGTCCCCCGGCTGGCGGTCGGCGTCTACGCCACCAGCGCCTCCACCCCGCTGTTCTTCGCGCAGGCCGTGGGCCGGTTCGTGCGCGCCCGCCGGGAGGGCGAGACCGCGAGCATCTTCCTTCCCAGCGTGCCGGTGCTGCTGGGCCTGGCCAGCGAGCTCGAAGCCGAGCGCGATCACGTGCTGGGCAAGCCGCACCGGGAGAAGGAGGGATGGGACGAGGAACTGCTCGCCGAGGCCAACCGCACCAAGGACGAACCCGGCGAGGAGGAGAAGGCGTTCACCTCGCTGGGCGCCGATGCCGAGCTGGACCAGGTGATCTACGACGGTTCCTCGTTCGGCACCGCCGCGTTCGGCACCACCGAGGACGAGCAGGACTACCTGGGCCTGCCCGGGCTGCTCGAGCCGGACCAGGTGCGCGCGCTGCTGCGGCAGCGCCAGGAGCAGCAGCTGCACGAGGTCGGCAAGCGCGAAGCCGAGGACAAGGCGCAGAAGGCCGCGGAGCGCGCGGAGGAGGCCAAGCAGCCCAGCCGTCCGCAGAGCGTGCAGGAGCGGTTGCAGGGTCTGCGCAAGGAGCTCAACACGCTCGTCTCGTTGCACCACCACCGGACCCGCAAACCGCACGGCAAGATCCACAACGAGCTGCGCCGAGTGTGCGGCGGTCCGCCCACGGCGATGGCGACCGTGGAGCAGCTGGAGGAGCGCATCGCGACGCTGCGGTCGTGGTGATCTACTCGTCCGGGTGAACGGATCTTCGATCCGTCCCGGCGCGACCTGGGTGTGACCGCCCGTGCTTACGCTCGCACGCATGGTTTTAGACGTGGAGCAGGTGCGGGGGCAGTACCCGGCGCTGGCCGACGGCCGGGCCTGGCTGGACGCCGCAGCCGGTACGCAGGTTCCGCAGCAGGTGATCGACGCGATGTCCGAAGTGATGGCGGCGGGCGTGTCGAACGTGGGAGGAGCGTTCGAATCCAGCCGTCGCGCGGCGCGGGTCGTGGCCGAAGCGCGTTCGGCGGTGGCCGACCTCACCGGCGCGCCCGACCCGGAGTGCGTCGTGTTCGGTCCGAGCTCGACCGCGCTCACCTACCGGTTCGCCGCGGTGCTGGCGGACGCCTGGCAGCCCGGTGACGAGGTCGTGGTGACCCGGTTGGACCACGACGCGAACGTGCGGCCGTGGGTGCAGCACGCCCAGCGGGCGGGAGCGACGGTGCGGTTCGCCGACGTCGACCCGGCCACCGGTGAGCTGCCCGCCGAGCGGGTCACCGAACTCATCGGGGAGCGCACCCGGCTGGTCGCGGTCACCGCGGCATCGAATCTGCTGGGAACCGTGCCCGATGTCGCCGCGATCGCGCGGCGGGCGCGGGAGGTCGGCGCGGTCAGCTTCGTCGACGGTGTGCAGCACTGCCCGCAC
>NZ_JAFRFW010000623.1:0-14197 GCF_017434145.1 Saccharopolyspora sp.
CGGTGCGGCCCTGCGCGTCCGGGCCGCACCAGGCTCACGCCACGCCTTCGGGCGCGGCGCCCTCGATGGACATGCCGTCCGCGGTGATGCGCTCGATCTCGGCGAGGTCGTCCGCGCTGAGGTCCACTTCGGCCGCGGCCAGGCTGTTCTCGATGTTGCGCGCGCTGCGCGCCCCCACGATGGCCACGTGCACGCCGCGCTGCGCCAGCACCCACGCGATGGCAAGCTGGCTGACCGTGAGCTCGCGGGCAGCGGCGAACTCCTTCAGCCGCTGCACCACGGACAAGTTCCGCCGCAGCATCTCGCCCCGGAACGCCGACGAGTTCGCACGCCAGTCGCTGTCCTCGAACGTGCTCTCCGGCGTCAGCGTCCCGGTCAGCAGCCCGCTGGCCAGCGGGCTGTAGGCGAGCACGCCGATGTCGTGCTCGCGGGTGTAGGGCAGCACCTCGTCCTCGATCCCGCGCCGGAACAGGTGGTACGGCGGCTGCAGCGTCTCGACCGGGCGGGTGCGGTCGAACGCGGCGAGCTGGGCGGCGTCGTAGTTGGACACCCCGGCGTGCCGGATCTTGCCCTCGTCGACCAGTTCCTGCAGGGCACCAGCGGTCTCCTCGGCCGGCGTGTCCGGGTCCGGCCAGTGCACCTGGTACAGGTCGATGTGCTCGAGCCCGAGCGCCCGCAGGCTCTCCTCCACGCCTTGGCGCAACCAGGCGCGCCCGGCGTCGCGGGGACGTTCACCGCCAGGGTTGATGCCGCCCTTGGTGGCGATGACCAGGCCGTCCCGGTCCCTGCGCAGCTCGTCCGCCAGCGCACGGCCGAGCACCTGCTCGGAGCGGCCGAAGCCGTACGCCTGCGCGGTGTCGAAGAAGTTCACGCCCTGCTCGCGGGCGTGCCGGATAGCGGCCACCGCGGCGTCCTCGTCGAACGAACCCCACTCACCTCCGAGCTGCCAGGTGCCGAAGGCGATGCGGGACACGTCCAGTCCGGTCTTTCCCAGCACGATGTTTCGCATGTGCCCATCACATCACGGAACTGCGAATCGGTTTAGCCCGTCGCCCGCGCGGCCGCGCGCCCGGCGGTGCGCCCGGAGAACAGGCAGCCGCCGAGGAAAGTCCCCTCCAGCGAGCGGTATCCGTGCATCCCGCCGCCGCCGAAACCGGCGACCTCGCCCGCCGCGTACAGGCCCGGCAACGGGTTCCCGGACGACCCGAGCACTCGAGCGTCCAAATCGGTCTCCACCCCGCCGAGCGTCTTGCGGGTCAGCAGCGACAGCCGGACCGCGATCAGCGGGCCCGCCGCCGGATCCAGCAACCGGTGCGGCGGTGCGACCCGCGCCATCCGGTCCACCCGGTAGCGGCGGGCTTCCCGCACGAGGTTGACCTGCGCGTCCTTGCCCAGTCCGGAGTCGACTTCGCGGTCCCGCGCGCGGATGTCGCGTTCCAGTCCGGACGGATCGATCAGGTCCTCGCCGACCAGCTCGTTCATCCCGCGCACCAGGTCCGGCAGGTTGCGGCGGACCACGAAATCGGTGCCGCGCTTGACGAACTCGGCGACCGGCGGTGGCGTGACCTCGCCGCCGCGGCGCAGCACCTCGGCCACGTTGCGCTCGGTGAGGTCGGGGTTCTGCTCGGAGCCGGACAGCGCGAACTCGCGGCTGATGATCCGCCGGTTCAGCACGAACCAGGTGTGCTCGTGCCCGCTCGAGTTGATGTGCGCCAACGTCGCCAGCGTGTCCGCGCCGGGGAACAGCGGCGGCGGCAACCGGCGCCCGCGCGCGTCGATCCAGAACGGTGACGGGCCGGGCAGAATACGGATGCCGTGGTCCGTCCACACTGGACTGTAATTGCGGATTCCCTCGGTGTAGTGCCACATCCGGTCGGAGTTGATGACGCGGCCACCGGTCTCGCCGACGACTTCCAGCAGCTGCCCGTCCACGTGATCGGGCACTCCGGCGATCATCTCGCGCGGTGCCGGACCGAGCCGTTCCGGCCAATTCCGCCGCACCAGCGGGAGATTCGCGCCGATCCCGCCGGAGGTCACGACCACGGCCTGCGCGCTGAGCGCGAATTCCCCGGCCACGGCCCGAGAACTCTTCTGCCCGCGGGAGACACCGCTGGGCTCCAGCACCTCACCGCGCACTCCGTCGACGGTGCCGTCGGTAGTGCTCAACCCGGTCACGCGGTGCCGGAATCGCAGCGACACCAGCCCGCGCCGCTCGGCATCCCGCACCCGGCGCAGGAATGGTTCGAGCACGCCCGGACCGGTTCCCCAGGTGACGTGGAAGCGCGGCACCGAATTGCCGTGCCCGGTGGCCAGCGACCCGCCGCGTTCGGCCCACTGCACCAGCGGGAACAGCGAAATCCCCTGCTGCCGCAGCCAAGAACGCTTCTCCCCCGCGGCGAAGTCCACGTACGCCTCGGCCCAGCGCGCCGGCCAGTGGTCGTCGTCCCGGTCGAAACCCGCGGTACCGAGCCAGTCCTGCCACGCCAACTCGTGCGAGTCGCGCACCCCGAGACGTCGTTGCTCGGGCGAGTCCACGAGGAACAATCCGCCGAACGACCAGTGGGCCTGACCGCCCAAGGACGCTTCGGGTTCCTGGTCCAGCAGCAGCACCCGGCGGCCCGCATCAGCGAGTTCCGCGGTGGCGACCAGACCTGCGAGCCCGGCTCCCACGACGATGACGTCCGCGTCCACGTCCGCCTCCTTAACGCGCCAGTAGCAACGTCTCGGCACTATAGACACCGCAGCCATCGAGCGGTGCTGCGAGACGGCGCAACAGCCCGCTGGCACACGGCCCCGAGCAGATGGCGCCGATCCGCCGCAGCGCTTGCTGCGACCAGCCCAGACGCATTGCCTTATCAGCATCTGACAACGGCTCTTTGCTCCTCACGGGACGCCGTACACCCTGTGGTGCGGGACACAGCTCAACGGAGAGGAGCCCGCCGTGAAGGCAGTCAGAGTGCACGCCTACGGCGAGAAACCCGCGGTCGAATCGATACCCGATCCGGCCGTGCGGGACCCGCTGGACGTGCTGGTCGAGATCAACGCGGCGGGCGTCTGCCGCACCGACCTGCACATCATCGAAGGACAGTGGGCGGACAAGAGCGGTGTCGCGCTGCCCTACGTCATCGGCCACGAGAACGCGGGAACGGTCCGCGAAGTCGGCTCCGCGGTGAGCAACGTGCGCCCCGGCGACAAGGTCATCCTGCACCCACTGGTGACCTGCGGCTTGTGCCGCGCATGTCGCAGCGGCGACGACGTGCACTGCGAGAACTCGCAGTTCCCCGGCATCGACACCGACGGCGGCATGGCCGAACTGCTGCGCACCAACGCCCGCTCGGTGGTCAAGCTGGACGACGGGCTGGCACCGGCCGACGTGGCCGCGCTCGCCGACGCCGGACTCACCGCGTACCACGCGGTGCGCAAAGCGGTGCCGCTGCTGTACCCCGGCGCGCACGTGGTGATGATCGGCGCCGGCGGACTCGGCCACATCGGACTGCAATCCCTGCTGGCGCTCACGCCGGCGGAAATCACCGTGGTGGACCGGTCGGCGGAAGCCCTGCAGCTGGCCACTGAGCTCGGCGCGCACCACACCGTCAACGCCGACGGCAAGCACGTGGACACCGTCCGGGACATCACCGGCGGCAAGGGCGCGCACGTCGTCCTGGACTTCGTGGGCGAGAACGGCACCGAAGCCGAGGGCGTGGCGATGACCCGCGACGCGGGCTCCTACTTCGTCATCGGCTACGGCGGCCGGGTGGACGTGCCCACCATCGACGTGATCTCCCGCGAGATCAACGTGATCGGCAACCTCGTCGGCTCCTACAACGACCTCGACGAACTGATGACGCTGACCGCGCAGGGCAAGGTTTCGCTGCGCACCCGCACCTACCCGCTGGACGGCGCGCTGGATGCGCTCGCCGACCTCGACGCAGGCCGCATTCCGGGCGGCCGCGCCATCCTCGTCCCCTGATCGCTCCCACCACGGAGGTAATTCATGTACGAGAAGGACGGCACGAAGTACTTCATCGTCGACAGCCACATCCACGCCTGGGACGGAACCCCGGCCAACCAGGCCAACCGCTACGGCGAAGGCTTCCTGAACTGCTTCTACGACTACCACCGCAACCTGAGCCCGGAATCCGCGCTGTGGTCGCACGAGCAGTTCCAGAAGCAGAGCGAGGAGAAGATCCTCCACGACCTGTTCGAGGTCGGCTACGTGGACAAGGCGATCTTCCAGCCCACCTACCTCACCGACTTCTTCGTCAACGGCTTCAACACCACCGAGCAGGACGGCGTGCTGGCCGAGAAGCACCCGGACAAGTTCATCGTCAACGGCGGCTGGGACCCGCGTGACGGCGAGTCCGGGCTGGCGGCGCTGGAGCGGCTCGCGGAGCGCTGGCAGCTCAAGGGCACCAAGCTCTACACCGCCGAGTGGAAGGGCGAGTCGAAGGGCTGGAAGCTGACCGACCCGTGGTCCTACCGGTACCTGGAGAAGTGCCAGGAACTCGGCATCAAGAACATCCACATCCACAAGGGCCCGACGATCTACCCGCTGAACCGGGATGCGTTCGACGTCGCCGACGTGGACGACGTGGCCTCCGCCTTCCCGGAGCTGAACTTCATCGTCGAGCACGTCGGACTGCCGCGGCTGGAGGACTTCTGCTGGATCGCCACCCAGGAGCCGAACGTCTACGGCGGGCTCGCGGTGGCGATGGCGTTCATGAACCACCGCCCGCGCTACTTCGCGCAGATCATCGGTGAGCTGCTGTTCTGGCTGGACGAGAACCGGATCACCTTCTCCAGCGACTACGCGATCTGGACGCCGAAGTGGCTGGTGGAGCAGTTCGTCGACTTCCAGATCCCGGAGGACATGCAGTCCGAGTACGGCGCGCTGACCACCGACATCAAGCGCAAGATCCTCGGGCTCAACGCCGCCCGGCTCTACGACATCGACGTGCCCGCCGAGATGCGTGCCAGCGAGGCCGCGGTGCCGGCCGGTGGCGAGCCGGTCGCCTCCGAGCTGAACAAGGAGGTCCTGCCGTCATGACCACTGCCGTGAGCCTGGAAACCGAGGTCTGGCGGGCGCTGGGCACGGTGCTCGACCCGGAGCTGGACCAGCCCGTCACCGAACTGGACTTCGTCGCCGAAGTGCGCCTCGACGGTGCGGACGTGCACGTGGACCTGCGGTTGCCGACCTACTTCTGCGCCCCGAACTTCGCCTACCTGATGGTCGCCGACGCGCACGACGCGGTGGCCGAGCTGGCCGGGGTCGAGCGGGTGCGGGTGCGGCTGCTGGACCACTTCGCGTCCGAGGAGATCAACGCGGGGGTCGCGGCCGGGGACGGCTTCAACGCCGCGTTCCCCGGTCTCGCCGCCGGTGAGCTCGAAGAACTGCGGGTGACCTTCCTGCGCAAGGCGCACGTGGCCTACCAGGAACAGGTCGCGCAGGAGTTGTTGCGGGACGGCGTCACGCACGAGGAGCTGGTCACCAAGCGCCTCGGCGAGTTGTCCGCGAGCACCCCGCTGGACCGGTTGCGCAGGCGCCGGGAACAGCTGGGGCTGCCCACGGGCCCGGATGCCCCGCTGCTGCTCGACGAGCAGGGCGAACCGGTCCCGGTCGAGGGGCTCTCGGCGCGGCTGCGCTTCGCACGCACCACGAGGGTCAGCATCGAAGGCAATGCCGGTTGGTGCCGCGGGCTGCTGGACACCCGATATGGTTCACCCGTACGGCGTAACGGGTCTGACCTACATTGAGGAGTATGAACGCGCTACCCACCGGCGGATCGAACCCGCAGAACGGCGCGAAAGCGGCATCGGGAACGCTTCAGTCGGTGGGTCGCGCGCTGCGCGTGCTGGAAGCGATCGCCGCATCACCGTGCGGGATCAGCGCCAAGGACCTCTCCACGGCGCTGGGGTTGACGCTGCCGACCACGTACCACCTGCTGACCACGCTGGTGGAGGCCGGGCACGTGGTGCACCTGACCGACAAGAAGGTGTTCGCGCTGGGCTACAAGGCGCGCTACCTAGGTCAGGCGCTGTCCCGGCAGCTGGCGGTCCCTTCGGAGATCGCCTCGTCCATCCGGGTCGTGCACCAGCAGGCGGACGCGGCCGCGTACTACGCGATCTACCGGGACACCGAGGTGGTCATCGCGCACGTCGAGGACTCCGACCGGCGGCCGCGGGTGCAGCCGCTGGACGTGGGTTTCCACCAGGCCGTGCACGCCACCGCGTTCGGCAAGATCATGTTGTCCGCGATGGAGGCCGAGCAGCGGACGCAGTATCTGGACCAGGCGGGCATGGACCCGTGCACGCCGTCGACGATCCGGTGCAGAGCCGGGCTCGAGGAGCACCTCACGCACGTGCGGCAGTCGCAGATCGCGCTGGAGATCGGCGAGTTCCAGCACGGACTGGCCTGCATGGCCGCGCCGGTGTACGACCCGGCGGGCGGGGTGACCGCATCGGTGGCGATTTCGCTGCCGATCGCGGAGTTCCGCGCCCGGCGGTGGTCGGTGGAGCGCGCCGTCCGGCAGGGCGCGGTGCGCGTCACGCGCTCGTTGGCGCTGGTCGGCAGGTCCGGAGCCTGAGTTCCGGCTGATCCCCGCTCGTCGTCCGCCACCCCCGGACGACGAGCGGGGATCTTCGCATTTCCGCCCGGAGAAAAATCCCGGAACAGCACACGGTCGGGGTGTATCCGGTCGAAATGCTGGCGCGGCGATCACGGCTTCGGGAATCTGGATCTCATCGGGCCGCCGCAAGGCGCGACCGCCCGGAATCCGTTGATTTCCCTTGCTGTGAAAGGTGATCCCTGAGGTTCGCTCGCGTCCGCATGATCGTCCGCCGCGGTCCCCGCATCCGTCCTTTTAGGACCAGCAGGGTCGTGGTGCCCGCGGCCCTGCTCGCACTCGGCGCCGCGTCGACCGGGCTGAGCGGTGCCGCGCAGGCCGAAGCTCCGGCCGGCTGCGGAACCGGAACCTTCTGCGCCTACCCGGAACCGGACCACCGGGGCGAACCGCATCGCGCCGAGCTGCGCTCGACGACGTTGGAGCAGTGCGTGCCGCTTCCCGCGCGTCCGGAGACGAAATCGTTCGTCAACAACACCGGCAAACCCGTGACGGTGTACCAGGACCCGGAGTGCGACACGCACGCCGACTTCGCCACTTACCCGACCGGGACCTTCGTACCCGGTTCAGACTTCGTCGCCCGCGCCATCAAGGTCTGGCCGCGATGAGCCCGGCGCCAGCACTTCGAGCAACCGCCGGGCCGAACGGTCCCAGCTGAACCGCTGCGCCTGCTCGCGGCCGCGGTGGGCGAGCTCGGCGCGCACCACCGGATCGGTCACTTCGCGCACGGCCGCGGCGAAGGCTTCGGCGTCGCCGGGCGCGAAGAACCGCGCGTGACCGCCCGTGACCTCTCGGAAGATGTCCAAATCGCTGCACACCACAGGAGTTCCGCAATGCATGGCTTCGATGAGCGGCAGTCCGAAACCCTCGTCGCGGGATGCGGTGACCAACGCGGCCGCCCGGCTCAGCAAAGCGCGGTAGTCGGCTTCGGCGATTCCGCGCCAGAACACCACATCGGTCCCGTCCGGGATGAGCCCGCGCAGCTCGGCCTCCCGCGCCGGCGGGATCCGGCTCAGCAGGTGCAAGCGGTGGCCGGGCAACGAGCGCATCCCGGCGATCAGCGTCTCGACGTCCTTGTACGGCATGAAGGACCCCATGTAGACGAGGTCTCGCGCGCCGTCGGAGTCGGCTGCCTCGATGTCGGCCGTCTCGGGCAGCCCGGACGGTGCGTTGTGGACGACGGTCACCGGGTTCCGGGTGAGCCGGTGCCGCTCGATCAGCCGCCGGGTCGTCTCGCTGACCGTCACCACCGCGTCCCCGCGGTTGAGCAGTACGCGCTGCGGCCAGTACGCCTTGTGATAGATCCGCCAGAGCAAACGCACCGGCCACGGCAGGAAACCCGGCGGCTGCGGATGGCGGTAGTAGATCAGGTCGTGCAGCGTGAGCACGAGCCGGTACCGGCGACGGAAACCACCGATGACCTGCATCGGGCTGAACACGACGTCGGCACCGAGGGCGTCCAGCCGCCGGGAGACGGCGAGTTCCCGCACCGACATCGGACTGTTGATCTTGATGTGCGGCACGCCGTCCGGCAACAGCGCGAGCTGGCGTGCGTCGTGGATCAGCATCGTCACCGGGTGCAGCTGGTGCAGCGCTTCGGCCAGGCACGCGCCGAACCGGCTGATCCCGTCGTGGGCGTCGACGCGGGTCCACCGGGCGTCGATGAACACCCGCGGCCGCCCGCCTCCGTCGGCGGCGGTGCCGAGATCCGCGCCGGACCGTGATTCGCCGGTCAGCGATTCGCCGGCTGGTGATTCGCCGGCCGGTGATCGTTCGGGCACGGGACTCATCACCGCTCCACGAACCGCTCGATGGCCTCGGCCGCAGCCCGCGGCGTCTCGTAGTGCACCAGGTGCCCGACCTCGTCGAGCACGACGAGCTCGGCATCCGGGAGTCCTTCGACGAACGCGCGCTGCCCCGCCAGCGGCGCGATCTCGTCGGACTCGCCCGCAATGGCAAGCGTCGGAAGCTGCAACGCACCGCGGTAGTCGGCGACCGTACCGCTGACCGACGCGGTGTAGGTCTCCTGCAGCAGCTGAGGGCTGTGGAACCGGCTGAAGTGCCGCAAGTGGCTCTCGTGCACGAACCGGCGCACCTCCGGGTCGCGCGAGCGCAGCATCGCCCGGCTGGCACCCAGCACCACGAGCCGGTTGGACAGCAATGCGCGGCCCAACCGGCTCGGCAGTGCCGTGCCGAGCTTGTAGTAGAGGGAGGTCAGCCAGGACAGCAGGACCCGAGGTCCGCGCAACGCCGGGGTGGAGATCGGGTTCACCAGCACCAGCCGCCGCACCAGATCAGGCTCGGAGGACACGACGTGCGCCGCCACGATGGAACCGAAGGAGTGCCCGAGCAGCACCACGGGCCGCTGCCGGCCACCCAGCGACTCGATCAGCTCGCTGATCGCGGCCGCGTACCCCTGCACGTCGTGCGTACGCCCCGGCATCGGGCCGGAATCCCCGAAGCCGGGCAGGTCCGGCACCACCACGTGGCGGCCCGGCAGGTTTTCAACGATCGGTTCCAAGCCGTGGTGGGTGCCGCGCAGGCCGTGCACCATCACGATCAGCGGTTCCTCGACCTGGGCCTGCGCGGCAGCGCTGGCGCGCTGCTCTGCGCCCGCACCGTAGACCCAGAAGTGCAGGTCGGTCCCTTGGATCCGCTCGACCCGCTCGACCGGCTGATCGGCGCTGCCGCCGGCCGCGCCCGGCTGGGCCGTGTCAGGAGTGCGTCCCATCCCGGCGGCTCAACTCGCCAGCTCAGCGGGCACGTCGACCGGCTCGGCCGCGTCCTCCTGGGCGAGCGCGTGCCGGTAGATCGACTCGAACCGCCCCAGCACCGCGTCGATGTCGTGCTTGCGCACCAGCTTCGCGCTGGCCGCGCCCATCCGGTCGATCGTGGCGCGGTCGGCGATCACGTCGTCGATCGCGTGCGCCAGGGAATGCACGTCGCGCGGTGGGTACAGCCAGCCGTTCTCGCCGGGCTCGACCAAGTGCGGCAGCGCCATGGCGTCGGCCAGCACGACCGGGGTGGTCGCCGACATCGCCTCCATCGTGGCCAAGCTCTGCAGCTCGGCGATGCTGGGCATGCAGAACAGGTCGGCGCGCGCGTAGGCGTCGAGCAGTTCTTCCTCGCTCACCAGCCCGGCGAAGTGGACCTGGTCGGCGATCCCGAGTTCCGCGGCCAGCTCGCTCAACGGCTCGCGGCAGCTCCCGTCGCCGACGATCTCCAGCCGGACCGGCTCCGTGGTCTTGCGCAACGCGACCGCGCGCAGCAGGTCGTCGATGTGCTTCTCCTCGTCGAGCCGCCCGACGAACAGGATGGAGCGGGTGCTCGGCTCCGGGCTTTCCAGGCGGTGCTGCTGGGCCCGCCGCCGATACCGGTCCACGTCGATGCCGCAGGAGACCGGCACGGCGGGGCGGTCGAACCCGTTCTCCTTGAGCAGCTGCACCGCACGCGGTGTGGGCGCGGTGACCAGCTGCGCCTTGGCGTAGTGCTTGATCAGGTAGTGCCAGAGCACCCGGGCACCCGCCTTCTGCAACGCCCGCGGGATCCGCACGTAGCCGAAGATGTTCTCCGGCATGAAGTGGTTCGTCGCGATCAGGCCGATGCCCAGGTCGCGCGCCGCGTTGATCAGGCCCCGGCCGATGAAGAAGTGCGACTGCACGTGCACCACATCGGGCTGGATCTCCTCGAGCAGCCGCCGCGCGACCGACTTGGCCTGCCACGGCGGGCAGACCCGGAACGTCGGGTGCGCCGGAGTCCGGTAGGAGGCGACCCGGTGCACGGTCACCCCGTCCTCCACCGACGTGCTCGCCTGCCGATCCACCGAGTGGCAGATGACGTGCACGTCGTGGCCGCGGCGGGCCAGTCCGATGGCGAGCCGGTGGCCGAAGTTCGCCGCGCCGCTCACCTCGGGCGGGTACATGACCGCGCCGAGCACGATGCGCAGCCGGCCTCCGCCGAACGGTTGCGAAGTCAAGTCACTCTCCCGTCAGAACGATCGGAACGCGACGCGATGGCGGCACCACCGGCGTCGACGTCAGTCGATTGCACTCGCCGCTGTTCGGTTTCGGGGTGGAACCGCGCGAGTGCGAAAACCCCGGCGCAGGCGACGAGTCCGCAAAGCACTTCGCCGACCGCGGTGGCGCTGCCGACCTTGTCGGCTTCGCCGAGCAGCCCGATGCCCAGGCTCACCGCGATCAGCGGGTCGATGACCGTCAGGCAGGCCACGACCAGATCGGGGGGACCACTCGCGTAACCGTGCTGCAGCAGCCAGCCGCCCACGAGCATCGCGACGACGATCACCAGCAACGGTGCCGGGTTGATCTGCAGCAGCGGGGTGCTGCCGATCTGCTGCGCGACCGCGCGCACCAGCAGCGACACCAGCCCGTAGGCGACCGCGCAACCGGCCGCGTAAGCCATGCAGCGCACCTTGGATCGGGTGAACAACCCGAGCACGCCCAGCAACACCACGGCCGCGCCGACGAGCTGAGTGGCCGTTATCTGGTCGTCGCGCAGCACCGGCGTGGCGGTCGCGCTGCCCGCGGCGAGCACGACGAACGCGGCGACCCCACCAGTGGCGCCGCACACCGCCAGCACGGCGTTGATGTTCAAGTTCCGGATCGCCATGCCCTGTTGCCTGGCGTTGAGCAGCACGGTGATCGGCAACGCCAGGACCCCCACCGGCTGCACGACGCTCAGCGGGGCCAACCCGAGCGCGACCGCGTGCAGCAGCGCACCGAAACCCAGCGCGAACAATCCGAGCAGCCAGCGCGGGTTGCGCAGCAACTGCAGCTGGCTGCGCACCTTCAGCCCGCCGTCACCGATCGTGGCGTGCACCGCTGCGTGCTGCACCCGCGCACCGACCGCCTGTGCGCAGGCGGCGATGACGACCAGTCCCACCGCGAACGCGGTCATGGCGCACCACGTCCCATGAAACCAACGACGGCCGTTGGTTTCGGACGACAGGAGGACGCCGAGTGCGGACGGGCGTCAGCGCTCGTCCGGAACGCCTGCGACAACCGCACGGGCCGGGCTGCGTCCTGCGCAGCACCGTCGTCTCCGGCTTCGAGCCGTTCCTCGACAGCTTCGCCCGCAAGGTCGCGCCGACCCGTCACTGGCAGCTTGTGCTGTTCGTCCACACCGCTCAATCTCGCGCATCGCGGATACGCCCCACATCGGGGTGCACCCTCAATTTCCCTGAGCCCGATCGCCCGGCCGCCCCGTGCAGCTCCCTCGGCGCGGTCGGCCGCGGCCCGTGCCATCGCGCCCAATAGTCCCGCGCCTTCGCGCCCCAATAGTCCCGCGCCATCGCGCCCCAATAGTCCCCGCGCCTTCGCGCCCCATAGTGCTGCAGGCGCACCTGCGCGCGCGGCGTTTCCAGCGATCCATCCGGTTCCGGCCGCGGACCACAACACCGCGTCGAGCGGCGCGCTTCGCCCGGCCAACACCCGGAACACCGCAAGCCCGCGTGGTTCCGGAATCCGCGCGCACCTGGGTACGCATCCGGCCGAACACCTTCCGTGGCCGCGGCCGCGACGGCGAATTCCGCAGCTGCGCCCACTCGACCGAAAGCGGACGCAGTCCGTCCAGAACGCGCGGGCGAACATTCGACGAATATTCGCGCCCTGCGCGGGAAAGGCGTCGGCGAAGCCGGGTCGGCCGCTGCGAACCGAACAGCGCTCGCTTCACGGGAATGCGCCACGTGATCGGCCGAGTGCGACGCGTGCAAGTCGGTTCGCGGTGGCTCGGCGACGGCCTCCGAATAAGCGGACGCGAGCCGGGACGGGGTATGCCTCGCGCACCCCGCACGCCCATTACCGTCCGCCGGATCCATGTGCCCGACTCTAGAACAACCCCTCCGGGGCCTTTGTCAGCAACACATCAACCCGGGAGTTTCCCTCAGCTACGCAGAGCTGATCCGCCGCGCCGGGAACCCGCCATTTGCAGGGACGACGACGTCCCGCTCGACCCGGCACGCAAAATCAAGATCAACAACTTCGGTCGTCGAAATGGTGATCGGACCGACATGTCGAACCGTTTCGGCGCCCGCTCCCCCGACGGGCTGCGGCCGGTCGTGCGGGCCCGCCGTGCTGCCCGCACGCCGACCGGAACCGGTGCAGCGGACTTCTCGACGCCCGCTGCCGGTCGAAGTGCAACTCCGCAGTGGCTCACCGCGGGATGCGCAGCACTTGCCCCACGTAGATCAGGTTCGGGTCGGTGATGCCGTTGGCCTGCGCGACCGTCTGCCACGGCACGCCCACCTTGTTCCCGATGTCGGAAAGCGTGTCGCCCGGCTGCACCACGTAGGTGTCCGGCGCGGGCTGCGGAGCCGGTTGCGGCGCGGGCGCCGGTCCGGTTCCACCCGTCAGGACCTGCAGGTCCACCAGCGAAACGTTCAGGTCGGTCGCCCCGCCGATGCCGGGAACCTGGCCGTCGTCAGCGTGCTGGTGGATCGCGACCCGGTCGGTGAGGTAGCCCGGCTCCCCCGGTGGACGCCCGTAGTGCGCCACCCAGAGGGACACTCCGGGGTCGACCCACGAGTCGGTGGCGAGCTTCCCGGACAACCAGCTCGACGATGCGTACACGACGACCTCGTTGCGTCCGGTGTGCCCGCGCAGCGCGGCGATGAACCCCTTGGTCCAAGCGGCGAGGTCGCCGCCTTCGGTCTCCATGTCCAGGCACGGGGGCAGGTTCCCGCCCGCACTGGAGTTGGTCCGCGCCAGCTGCCCCGCGAAGTCGGCCGCCTCGGCCTCCGGTGCGTTGGTGTCCGGTCGTGCGTAGTGGTACAGCCCGGTGACCAAGCCCGCCCCGCGCGCCCCGCCGAGCTGCGCGTCCAGCGTCGGGCTCACGTACCCGATGCCTTCGGTGGCTTTGATGTAGGCGAAGGCGTATCCGGCGCCGCGAACCGCTGCCCAGTCCGGTTCCCCTTGATGCTTCGAAACATCGATTCCCGGAATGTGACCTGCCATGCCGACCCCCTCACTGCGCCGAATTCCGGCGGCGCGCGCCGCGCGCCCGCGCCACGGCGATTGCGTTCGGTTCTGCGTTCTGTGCACGCCCCGGGGGCGGCATTTCCCGGGAAACCGCCGGAACGGTTCGCCCGCCGCACACCGGGCGCAACTCAAAGTATCGGAGGTCGACGATCATGCAGTTCCGCCGTTCAGGTCAAGGTGGCAACCCGAACGGGCCCGTTGCGGCAGTGCACGGCCGCGGTCCTCCCCGGCGACCTGTTCGCAGCGGTCCGGCAGGTCGCGACGTGCCGCGAGCAGCGGGAGGGTTGACCCGGCAGCACTGCCCGCCATCCGGGGGAACTCGGGCGGATCGGGCGCCAGACGTGCAACCGCCCACGGCGCCATACGTCCTCATATCAGCGGACCGGTAATCGAAAACCCGCCGCACGAGGCGGCCGACGGAGGTGGTCACCGTGACCCCGCAACGCATGGGCAAGCTGAACCGACTCGGACCTGCCGGAGCGGCGGTGCTGACCGCAGCGCTGCTCGGCGGCTGCGGCTCGATCGCGAACCAGGCCGAGCTGCCGAACGCGGCAGGCAACGCGGTCACGCCGAGCTCCCCGGCGC
>NZ_JAFRFW010000624.1:0-8307 GCF_017434145.1 Saccharopolyspora sp.
CCGACCCGGCGGGCCAGCGCGGGATGCGGAGGACTCGATCGTTCGGGAGCGGCGATGGGTCGTTCGGGCGCGACGATTGGTCGGAGCGCTGAACCGGATGCCGCCGAATGGCTCATGGTCGGGCAGGCTAGGCAGCAACGAGCGTCCCGCGCGTCACACGAGCAGGTGAGAAAGGCCAGCTCCGCCCGGACGGGTTACTGGCGCTGCCGGTCCGGCGGTTGCGGCCGGACCGGGACTTCAGTACTGCCCGCTGCGGAACTTGGTCTGGCTGCTCTGCAACGCCTTCAGCGAGACGGCACCGCCACCGGCGCCGAGCAGCATGGCGAAGATGTCCGCCCCGACGGCACCGCCGCTGGCGATCAGCAACGCCAGCAGCGTGACGCCCAGCGTCACGCCCGCCACCGGTAGCCGCTTGCGCGCGAAGTCCACCGCGGGCTGGCCACCGGGACGCTTGCGCGCCGCGGAGGTCAGCATCCCCAAGTAGACCGCGTGGCCACCGGCTGCCAGCACCGCCACGACGGTCACGAGCCAGGCGACGAGGTCAACGATTGCGCTCATGCCACCAGTCTGCCCGCACCGCGAGCCGTCCGGTATGGGGGATATCCCGGAAACGCCCCCGGCGTGGGCTGCCGGCCGCGAAAATGGTTGTCCCCGACCCTGGATTGAGATGGGTCTCACGCATAGGTTCGCGCTATGGATGATCGGCCGACCGGCTCTCCCGCCGTCCCGGACCCGTACCTGCTCGCCGGCAAGCGGGCGGTGGTGACCGGCGCGGCAAGCGGCATCGGCTCCGCCGCCGCGCGCAGGCTCGCCGCGGCCGGCGCCACCGTCGTGGCCGTGGACCGCGACGCCGAGCCGGTGCAGCGCATCGCGGAGGAGATCGGAGCCGAGGCCGGCATCGTCGACCTCGACGATCCGGAAGCCGCCGCCCCGCTGGGCGAGCACGCCGATGTCGTGGTCAACAACGCCGGGCTGCAGCACGTCGCCCCGGTGCACCAGTTCCCGCCGGAGGCGTTCGGCAAGCTGCTGCGAGTGATGCTGGAGTCCCCGTTCCGGCTGGTCCGGGCGGCGCTGCCCGGGATGTACGAGCGGGGCTGGGGCCGGATCGTGAACATCTCCTCGGTGCACGGCCTGCGCGCGTCGCCGTTCAAGAGCGCGTACGTCACCGCCAAGCACGGCTTGGAAGGGCTGTCCAAAACGATCGCGGTGGAGGGCGCCGCCTACGGCGTCACCTCGAACTGCATCAACCCCGGCTACGTGCGCACCCCGCTGGTGGAGAAGCAGGTCGCCGAGCAGGCCGAGCTGCACCGGGTGCCGGAGGAGCAGGTCATCGAAGACGTGCTGCTGGCGCGCACCCCGGTCAAGCGGCTGGTGGAGCCGGACGAGGTGGCCGACCTGGTGTGCTGGCTGTGCGGACCGGCCACGACCTCGGTCACCGGTTCGTCGTTCCCGATGGACGGGGGCTGGACGGCGCACTGAACGCGCCGGGCGGCTCGGTGCCCGCCCGGCGCGCGGAGCGGGTCAGTGCCCGAGCCGGCCGCGGCCCAGGCGCAGCAGGATCATCGCGAGTTCCCGCCCTTCCGGGCCGAGTTCGCGGTAGCGCGCGAGCACGTCCATCTCGCGGTTGTAGACGATGCGGGGTCCGCCGTCGGCCATCCGCCGCTCGCCGACCTGCCTGGAAACCTCGGCGCGGCGCTTGACCAGGCGCAGGATCTCGGCGTCCAGGTAGTCGATCTCTTCGCGGAAGCCGGAGATCGCCTCCGACGCGGGCTGCGCGGGCTCCGCGGCGTCGGGGGTCTCGGGCTGTTGCTGGTCACCGTCCACAGCGGCGTTCATGACTCGTCCTCCGGATCGGCCCCGCCCCCGGCCCCGGCATGCGAACGCCCCGGGTCCGAGGACCCCGGGGCGTCGTAGTGGTCAGAGCTCACGCAACTACGGGCGCCGGAGTCCCGGGCCCGTAGAAAAACTCCACTGCGAAGTTCTGCGTCAGCACGTCGGCAAGTCTGCCACAGCTCGCGGCTCGGTGGCCATGTGCTTTCGGACTCAGGCGGAGCGCCGCAAGATCACCGAGCTAGGCGACCACCTGTTCGAGTGGATCTTGTTGAAGTCGCCATCGCCTGCGCGGAGAGTGCACCATATGACTATGACTGACGATCGGCCGCCGGAAGCAGGGCAAGAGCCGAGAAACGCCGAAATGCCCGCCGTCCCGACGATCAACGTGGACGATTTCGTAGCCGATGCGGCCGAACTGATGAGGCGAGTGCGGGAAGGCGAAGCGTTCGCGATCACCGCCGAGGGCGAACCGTTCGCCTTGGTTCGTCCGCAGAGCGCCGTGGAGCGGCGGATGGACGAGTTCGTCGGGAAGGGTTACGCCGACCCGGATTGGCCGCAGCGGCACGAGGAACTGCTGGAGATGGTTGCGGAAGGGCCTCTTCCGGCGATCTTCGAGCAGGGGTGGTCCGCGTCCGAGGAATTGCTCAGGGACCGTGCGGAGGATCAGCGATGATCTACTTCGACTCCTGCGCATTCCTCAAATTGCTGCTGCCGGAGGAGCACCGGCCGGCCATCGCGAAGTACGTTTCCTCGAACCAGCAGCCTTGGGTTTCGAGCGAGTTGCTGCTCGTGGAAGTGCTTCGCGTGCTGAACCGCGGAGTTCCGAGCGAGAGTTCCTGGCGATGGGCCACCAAGATGCTCGCGGGCGTGGTCAAGGTGCCGGTGAGCGAGATCGCGACCCGGGCGTATCAGGTGACGCCCGCGAGCATTCGCTCGCTCGATGCGATTCATCTGGCCACGGCGCTGCACGTCGGTACCCCGTTGAGCGCGTTCATCACCTACGACAAGCGGTTGGAGGAGGCCGCGGTGGCGCACCAGCTGCCGGTGGTGGTGCCCAAGGACGAGTGATCGCGCAGCGTGCGGGTGCTCCGGGGGTGTCAGGGGCTCCCGGTAACGTGGAGCGGCGATGAGCACCCTGTTCGATCTTCCGCACGACGGTCCGTCCCAGGCGGGTTCCGCCGCTGCTGCAGGCGCGGCGGCGCATGATCCGGACGCCCTGCTCGCGGGCTTGAACCCGCAGCAGTCCGACGCCGTGGTGCACACCGGCTCGCCGCTGCTGATCGTGGCGGGCGCCGGTTCCGGTAAGACCCGGGTGCTGACCAACCGGATCGCCTACCTGCTCGCGCAGGGGGTGCATCCCGGGCAGATCATGGCGATCACGTTCACCAACAAGGCCGCCGCCGAGATGAAGGAGCGGGTGGCCGAGCTGGTGGGCAGGCGCGCGAACGCGATGTGGGTGTCCACGTTCCACTCGATGTGCGTGCGGGTGCTGCGCCGCGAGGCGAAGACGCTGGGCATCTCGTCGAACTTCACCATCTACGACGCCGACGACTCGCGGCGGATGATCACGATGATCGGCCGCGAGCTGGAGCTGGACTCCAAGCGCTATCCGGCGCGCACCCTCGGCGTGCACGTGTCGAACCTGAAGAACGAGCTGGTCACCCCTGCGGAGGCGGCCGAGCGCGCGGGCAACGACATGGAGCGCAAGGTCGCTCAGGTCTACGCCGCCTACCAGCGCAAGCTGGCCGACTCGCAGGCGATGGACTTCGACGACCTGATCATGCGCACCGTGGACCTGCTGCGCGAGCACCCGGACGTCGCCGAGCACTACCGCCGCCGGTTCCGGCACGTGATGGTCGACGAGTACCAGGACACCAACCACGCGCAGTACGTGCTGGTGCGCGAGCTGGTGGGGCTCGAACCGACCGAGAGCGGCACGCCGCCTGCCGAGCTGTGCGTGGTCGGCGACGCCGACCAGTCGATCTACGCGTTCCGCGGCGCGACGATCCGCAACATCGAGGAATTCGAGCGGGACTACCCGCAGGCCCGCACGATCCTGCTGGAGCAGAACTACCGCTCCACCCAGACCATCCTGAACGCGGCGAACTCGGTGATCCGGCGCAACTCGAACCGCCGGGACAAGCGGCTGTGGAGCGAGGCGGGCGAAGGCGCGCCGATCGTCGGGTACGTCGCCGACAACGAGCACGACGAGGCGGCGTTCGTGGCCGGCGAGATCGACAAGCTGGTCGACGACGGCGAGGTCACGTTCAACGACATCGCGGTGTTCTACCGGACCAACAACCAGTCCCGGGTGTTCGAGGAGGTGTTCATCCGCCTCGGTCTGCCCTACCGGGTCATCGGCGGGGTGCGCTTCTACGAGCGCCGCGAGGTCCGCGACGCGCTGGCCTACCTGCGGGTGCTGGACAACCCGGACGACACGGTGAGCCTGCGCCGGATCCTGAACGTGCCCAAGCGCGGTATCGGCGACAAGGCCGAGACCGTGGTCGCCGCGCACGCCGACCAGGAGCGGATTTCGTTCAACGCGGCGCTGCGCCAGGCCGCGGAGGGCCGGGTGCCTGCGCTGGCCACCCGCGCGCAGCGGCAGATCTCCGGTTTCGTGGCGCTGCTGGACGAGCTCGGCGGGATCGCCCGCGAGTCGGACGTGGCCGACGTGCTGGAGGCGGTGCTGGAACGCACCGGCTACCGCGGTGAGCTGGAGGCCAGCGACGACCCGCAGGACGCCGGGCGGGTGGAGAACCTGACGGAGCTGGTCACGGTGGCTCGCGAGTTCACCGAGTCCCGCGCGCCGCAGGCACCCGGGCAGTCCTCCGACGGGCAGCCCGGCAGCGGACAGAACACAGCCGGGCACGACGAGCCCGGCCAGGACGTTTCCGGTCAGGACACCGACGACCCTTCCGCGGACTCCGTCATGCGCCCGGCCGAACCGGCTGCGGAGGACACCGAGGAGGAAGCGCTCGGCCTGCCCGCGGACGACTCGCTGGCCGCGTTCCTGGAGCGGGTTTCGCTGGTGGCCGACGCCGACTCGCTGCCGGAATCCGGCGACGGCGTGGTCACCCTGATGACCCTGCACACCGCGAAGGGCCTGGAGTTCCCGGTGGTGTTCTCCACCGGCTGGGAGGACGGGGTCTTCCCGCACATGCGGGCGCTGAGCGACCCCGCCGAACTGGCCGAGGAGCGGCGGCTGGCCTACGTCGGCATCACCCGCGCCCGGCAACGGCTGTACCTGTCGCGGGCGTTGATGCGCTCGGCGTGGGGGCAGCCGATGACGAACCCGGCTTCGCGGTTCCTCACCGAGATCCCGGACGAGCTGTTCGAGTGGCGCCGCATCGAGCCGGAGCGGTCCGCGCCGCAGGTGCGCAGCACGTGGGGTAACCGCGGCGGGTTCGACCGCGGCGGTTCGGATTCGGCGCAGGCCGGGCTGGCCGAGCGCGGCATGCGCAGCACCGGTGCGGCGGGCTGGAAGGACCAGATGGCGATCAAGCTGGACGCCGGGGACCGGGTCACGCACGACAAGTACGGCCTCGGCACGGTGTTGGCCACCGAGGGCGAAGGTGCGCGCGCGACCGCCACGATCGATTTCGGGGCCTCGGGAACCGTGCGGTTGATGCTCATCGGCAGCGTTCCGCTGACCAAGCTGTGACCCCGGCCCGCCCGGGTGGAGTTAGCGTGCTCGCGCAAAGACTCCTGCACGCGGCTGGGGAATTCAGCGATGGAACGCGAGAGAGCCGATCTCACCGGCGCGCCGGCCACCATGCTCGCCACCCTCTCCGGACGGGCGCTGCACAGCCGCTCGGCCGACCCGATCCTGCACGATCCCTACGCGGAAGAGGCCGTGCGCCGGATCGACCACGACTTCAGCAAGACGGGAGTGCGCGGGAACGACCCGCTGTCGATCGCCCTGCGCGGCAGCCTGTTCGACCGGCTGGCCGCCGACCGGATCGCCGCGCATCCGGAGGTCACCGTGCTGCACCTCGGCTGCGGTCTGGACAGCCGCGGGCTGCGGCTGGACCTGCCGCCGTCGGTCGAGTGGTACGACGTCGACTTCCCCGAGGTCATCGACCTGCGCCGGAAGCTCTACGAACAGCCCGAACGGCACCACACGATCGCCTCGTCGGTCACCGACCCGGCGCTGCTCGACTCGATCCCGGGTGATCGCCGGGTCCTGGTGGTCGCCGAGGGGCTGACGATGTACTTGGACCCGCAAGAAGGCTTGGCCCTGCTGCGGCGGATCACCGAGCGCTTCCCCGCGGGGGAGTTGATCTGCGACGTGCAGGGCGAGCTGGCCGTCCGCTTCGCCAACGTGCTCAACAGCCCGGTGCGGGCGGCGAACGCGAAGTTGCGGTGGGCGGTCGGCAGCGGTGCCGAGCTGGTGAACGCGGTCCCGGGGCTGGCGCTGGATGAGGAACTGACGTTCTTCGAGGTGCCCGGGTTGGAGCGGCTGCCCGCGAGCTACCGCGCATTGGTGCGCGCGATGGGGCACATCCCGGCGCTGCGCCGGATGGCGCTCATCCTGCGGATGCACTTCGACGGCTGACCCCACCCGCCCTGGTCCGCCCCGCCCGGCCGGGCGGGGCGGGGGTGCGGCGCGGATCAGGTCAAGTTGATGCCGCGCTCGCTCAGCCACGGCAGCGGATTGATCTTCTTGCCGCTGGCGTTCCACACCTCGAAGTGCAGGTGCGTGCCGGTGGAGAAGCCGCGGTTGCCCATGGTGGCGATCTGGTCGCCAGCCTTGACCTGGTCGCCTTCGTCGGCGGTGATGCTGTTGACGTGCCCGTAGACGGTGATCGTGCCGTCGTTGTGCTGCACCCGGACCCACAGCCCGAAGCCGCTGGCCGGGCCTGCGTCGATCACGGTGCCGTCCATCGCGGACACGATGGGGGTGCCTTTGCTGTTTGCGATGTCGATGCCGTAGTGCGTGCTGCCCCAGCGGCCGCCGAACCCGGAGGTGAAGCTGCCTTGCGCGGGCTTGACGACCTGCGGGCGCTTGGCCTCTTCCTCGGCGGCGATGCGGGCGGCCTCGGCCGCGGCGCGCTCACCGGCGATCTGCTGGCTCTTGGCCAGCTTCTCCACTTCGGAGCCGGTGTCGGTGTTCTTGGTGACCGGCAGCACCTCGGGTGCGGGCGCGGATCCGCCCATCCCGGTGGAGGAGTCGGTGGCGGAGCCGAAGGAGGCGGCGGCGTCCTGGCCCGAGGCCAGCGGCTGCACGCCGTCCGAGTCCTGGGCCGGCTCGCCGTTGGCGATCGATTGGCCGGCTGCGGCGAACGCGCCGGCGGCGACGGCGGCGACCACGATGCGTCCGCGGATCACCGAAGGTGGGGTGGAGGACCGCCGCGAATTCTGCGATGGCGGATCGTGCGGGGACGACTCCTCGGCGTTCGGGGCGCCGGGGGAGCGATGTCGAGACAATGCCTGCCCTTCCGTCTCGGGGAGTCCGCTCACTCCCGGACGGGGATTCCGGGCGGCCGGTCGGGGAACCGGCATCGTGATCGGACCGTGACAACGGACCGGAGGACAGTAACCACGCCGATCCCCTAGGGGCAAATCTCGATCAGTGCGCGTGTGCCTACGGGGAGTGGTGGGATCCGGCGATGCAGGCATGGTCGCACAGCGTGCAAAACACGTCTCGGGGTTGTTACGGCGCGCCGCTGCCTGCCGGTTCGTGATCGAGCAAGACCCTCCCGTTTGGACCAAAGCAGGGCGCCTAGATCAACTCGGCGGGTGATCGAGCCCGAAAAATAGTGACTCAAGTCACAAAATTGGTTGCGCAGTGTCGTCAACCTTCGTCGCTCGTACGTTGTCACGCGGCTGAGTCGTGCGGCGGCTCGGAACCGATCGCGCCAGGCCCGGTGGCGGCTCAGCACGGCGCTCGCAGCGCAAGAAACCTCCACGCGGGTGAATCGGGTCGGCGGCCGGTCGCGCTCCGTCGCTCCCGGCGTCCCACCGCGGGCCCGCGGGTTGCTAGCGTCGGCGCGGTGAGTGCGCGGCCCGATCTCCCGCCCGATGCGCCGTCGGTAACGCAGACCCGGCCGGCGCCCGCCGAAAGCGCCGGTCCACCGATCGGCCTGAACATCGCCGTCGCGCTGTCCGCGGCAGGTGCGCTGCTCGGTGGACTCGCCCCGCTGTTCGCAGCGGTGACTCCTTCGATGCCGCCCGCGTTCACGTCCTGGCCGCTGCTGCTCGTGCTCGCGTTGATCCCCACCGCGCTGTCGGCGGCTCTGCTGCGCCGCAAGCCAGGTGTGGCGGCTGCGGTGCTGCTCGGCCCGGCGGTGCTGGCGCCCGGCCGGTTCGTGCAGGACATGCAGCTCGTCGTGGACGCGAGCTACGCCGCGCGGCCGGAACTGCTGCACGCCGACACGCTCGAACCGCTGGCGCCCGCGGCAGGCACGTGGGTCCTGCTGGCCGGGCACGTGCTGACCACGATCGCCGGAGCGTTGGCCGTGATCGCGGGCGGCA
>NZ_JAFRFW010000625.1:0-4366 GCF_017434145.1 Saccharopolyspora sp.
AGGCGGCTTCGACCGGGAACCAGCTGCTGCCGGACTCGGACGTGAAGACCCACGGCATGATCGTCGGCCGGGTGTCCGAAGTGGAGCCGACGCGCAACGGCTCGGCGGTGCACCTGGAGTTGGAGCCGGACAAGGCGAAGTTGTTGCCCGCCAACGTTTCGGCGCGGCTGCTGCCGCGGACGTTGTTCGGTGAGCGGTACGTGTCGCTGGACACGCCCGAGGATCCGGCGGGCCGGTTGCAGGCGGGGGATGTGATCTCGCAGGACCGCACGCGGGCGTCGGTGGAGCTGGAGCAGGTCCTGTCGGACACGATGCCGGTGCTGGAGGCGATCCATCCGGCCGAGCTGGCGACGACGCTGAACTCGCTGAACCACGCGCTGGAGGGCCGGGGCCAGTCGATCGGCGACACGATTTCGCGGTTGAACTCCTACGTGTCCGAGTTGAATCCGTCGTTGCCGGATCTGCAGGCGAACCTGCGCGAGGTGGTCGGGGTCGCGGAGACCTACGAGCAGGCGGCGCCGGACGTGCTGCAGGCGTTGGGCAACCTCTCGACCACGGCGCGGACGCTGGTGGATCAGCAGCAGAACCTGCGGACGCTGACCTCGCAGCTGACCACGACGTCGGGGGACGCGACGAAGTTCTTCGAAGCCAACGGCCAGAACCTGATCCGGTTCGGCGAGACCTCCCGGCCCACGCTGGACGTGCTGTCCAAGTACTCGCCGCAGTACCCGTGCCTGCTGCAGAGCGTCAGCGGGATCGTTCCGCGGGTCAACGAGGTCTTCGGCGCGGGCACCGACGAACCCGGTGCGCACATCAAGCTGGAAGTCGTGCCGAACCGCGGTGCGTACCAGCCGGGCGAGGACGAGCCGCAGTACTCCGACCAGCGCGGGCCGCGTTGCTACGACTATCCCGGAACCCGGCCGCAGTACCCGCCGGACGGCCCGATCGAGGACGGTTCCACGCCGCCCGCGGCAGGCGGGACGCCGGACTCCGGGCTCGGTCTGATCAACTCGCCGCAGGAGCGCAACGCCGTGTCGAGCACGCTGGCGCCGTCGATGGGCGTGCCCGCGCGCGAGGTTCCGCAATGGGGCTCGATGCTGGTCGGGCCGGTGTTGCGCGGTGCCGAGGTGGAATACCGCTGATCCGCGAGGTCCGGTTCACGACCGGCGGCGCGCGTAGGCCATCGGGGTGCTGCCGGTCCACCGCTTGAAGGCGTGGATGAAGCTGGCCGCTTCGGCGTAGCCGAGCCGGATCGCGATGTCGTCGACCGACAGCGTCCCGTCCCGCAGCATCCCTTCGGCCAGCGCCGAGCGGACTTCGTCGCGCACCGCCTGGAAATGCGTTCCCTCCGCGTGCAACCGGCGGTGCAACGTGCGGGCGGTGGTGTGCATTCTGCGGGCCACGTCCTCCATGCTCAGCCGGACCCCGTCCGGTGCGAGCAGTTGTTCGCGGACGTGCTTGGCGAACCCGGCGCGCTCGCGGCGCTCGGCGAGCAGGTCGCGGCACTGCGCTTCGCACATCGCCAAGGTGTGCGCGTTGGCCTGCGGCAGCGGGTGGTCCAGCAGCGCCGGATCGAGCAGCACCACGTCGGCGGAGCTGCCGAACTGCGGGGCGGTGCCGAAAAGTTGCTCGTACTCCGCGACGTCGGCGGGCTCCGGCAGCGACAGCTGCACGCCGCGCAGCGGGATCGGCTGGTCCAGCAGCTCCCGGATGATCGTGTAGATCGCCGAGAGGTCCCGCCCGAGCAGGAACTCGCGCACATCGGCGGGGATCGCTCCGGTGTCCAGCTCGACCCGCAGCGCGCCGTCGCGCATCCGGATGCGCGGGATGCAGAACGCGAAGCTCAGCTCCAGGTAGCGCAGCGCCACCGCGATGCCGTCCCGCACGGTCGGGCTGCTGATGAACGCGAACCCGAGGATGCCGTAGGCGGTCAGGTGGTACTGCAACCCCGCCCGCATCCCGAGGTCCGGGTCGTCCGGCAGGGCCGCGACCAGGTTGCGCACGATCCGCAGCTCCTGGTGCGCGTCCACGGACCCGTTCGGGTCCTCCAGCTCAACCTCGGTGAGCCCGGTGCCGCACAGCAGCGACTCCGGCGGCACCCCTTCGGCGGCGGCGAACCGGGTCAGCAGCTGGGCGCTGGTCGTGCTGCGCGGGAAGTCCCAGTCGCGCACGACCGGGTCCGGGATCGCGGGACGGGTGTTCTGCTCGGAGGGTTGCGCGGTGTCGCTTCGTTGCGGCATGGCCGGAAGTATCAATCACTTGACCGCCGGTGTCATAGCCCGCACGGCCGATCGGCTTAACGTGATCGGAACAGATCGGATGTGAGCGAGGAGGCGCCGATGACGCCGGTGCAGGCCGAACGCGCGGAGATCGAGGCGGCGATCGCGGGCCGCACGGTGCCGGACCTGCTCGCCGACATGGCGCGCGATCGCCCGGACGAGCAGGCCTTCTGCTCCGAGTCGCAGACTTGGACGTGGTCGCAGGCGCACGGGCAGGTGCTCGGCGTGGCAGCGGCGCTGCGTTCGCTGGGGGTGGGCTCCGGTGACGTGGTGGCGCTGATGGCGAGCAACCGGCCGGAACACGTGCTGGCGGACCTGGGTGCTTCGGCTGCGGGCGCGACGACCACGACGCTGTATTCCACGCTGGCGCCGGAGCAGATCCGGCACGTGCTGGTGGATTCCGGCGCGAAGCTCGCGGTCGTGGAGGGCGAGGACGCTTGGCGGCGGTGGGGCGCGGTGCTGGGCGAGCCTGCCGAGCTGGGTGAGTCGGCGGAGCGGGACGAGTCGGCGGAGCAGGGCGAGTCGGGGGAGCAGGGCGAATCGGCGGAGCTGGACGTGCTCGTCGCGCTCGACGTCCCCGGCGCACCGGCACCGGCGGGTTTCGGCGGCCGGGTGCTGGACTGGCAGGACTTCCTGGAACTCGGCGCGGAGCCCGAAGCACCTGGCGACCGGCCGGACCCGGGGGACACCGCGGTGCTGATCTACACCTCCGGCACGACCGGCCGCTCGAAGGGCGTCCGGCTCAGCCACCGCGCGCTGCTCTACGAAGTCGAGGCTCTGGCCCGGGTGGCCGGATTGCCGGACCAGGTGGTGAGCCTGTCGTACCTGCCGCTGGCGCACGTGGCCGAGCGGGTGCTGTCGGTCTACCTGCCGCTGCGTTGCGGTGGGCGTACGCACTTCTGCGCCAGCGTCAAGGAACTGCCGCAGCGGCTCCCGCAAGTGCGCCCGACGATCTTCTTCGGCGTCCCGCAGGTCTGGGAGAAGCTGCGCGCGGGCATCGAGTCGAAGCTCGCCGAGCAGGGCGGATTGCGCGCTCACCTCGGCCGCTGGGCGTTGCGCGCGGGAACCGCCGGTGCCGAGCCGGACGCGACACGAGGCCGGAAGGCGTTGGCACGCCTGGCGGATCGCGCGGTGCTGCACCGCATCCCGGCGGCGTTGGGGCTGGACCGGTGCGCGGTGCGCGCGGTCGGTGCGGCGCCGTTGCCGCCGGGACTGGAGCGGTTCTTCGCGGGAATCGGGCTCGGGTTGACCGGGGTTTACGGGCTCTCGGAGACCTGCGGCGCCGCGGTGATGCACCGGGCGGACGCCGACCGGTCCGGAACGGTCGGCTCGGCGATGCCGGGCGTGGAACTGGAACTGGCCGAGGACGGCGAGGTGCTGCTGCGCGGGCCGCTGTGCACGTCCGGCTACCGCAACCTGCCGGAGGCGACCGCCGATCTGTTCACAGTGGACGGTTGGTTGCGCACCGGCGACCTCGGGCGACTCACCGCGGACGGCCAGCTCAAGATCACCGGCCGGAAGAAGGAGGTGATCGTCACCGCGGGCGGCAAGAACATCAGCCCGGTCGCGGTGGAGTCGCTGCTGGTGGAGCACCCGCTGGTGGGGCAAGCGATGGTGCACGGCGACGACCGCCCGCACCTGGTGGCGCTGCTGATGCCGGACCCGGACGAGCTGGCGCGCTGGGCCGGCGCCCGCGGGCTCGCCGCGGCAGGGCGCGAGCAGCTGCTGACCGACCCGCGGTTGCGCGCCGAGTTCGCCGGTGCCGTGCGGGCGGCGAACGCGAAGCTGGCCAGGGTGGAGCACGTCCGCTCCTGGGGCCTGGCCGCGGACGAGTGGACCGAGGAGGCCGGTGAGCTCACGCCGACCCGCAAGATCCGCCGCAAGGTGCTGACCGAGCACCACCGCGAGCAGCTGGACGGGCTCTACCAGGCGTGACGCTCCGCGCGTGACCGGCTGACGATGCGACGGCGCCGCGCGGCGCCGCACCGGAAGTCACCGCACCGCCTCGCCGGAACCGCCGGAAGATCGAACGCGCCCCGAGCCGGCGCTCCGGAATCGGCGCGCCCGAGGCAGCGCCTCTGCACCAG
>NZ_JAFRFW010000626.1:0-12531 GCF_017434145.1 Saccharopolyspora sp.
ACGAACTCGGGCTGCTCGCCGACACCTACCGGCTGCCGTGAGCGTCCCGGCCGGAGCGGGACTTCGGCTCAGGACCGTTCGGCGCGGCGCGGCTTCCGGGCGACGCCCGCCCAGACCAGGGACTCCGACGGGTCGTCGAAGCTGATCGCGGTCTGCCCGTCGCCGTGCTCCGGGCGCCACAGCGGGGTCCAGGTGGCTCCCGGCTCGGCGACCTCGAAGTCGCCGAAGAGCGCCTCGATCTCGCGGTGCGAGCGCCACAGCACCGGAGTGGCGGTGTGGTCGTACATCGCCGCGCACTCGGCCATTTCCGTTGCCAGCCCGTCCGGCACGTCGTCCGCGGTGCCGTGCGACAACGCCAGGTAGGAGCCGGGGGAGAGCAGTTCGCGGAACCGCTCGACGCAGGCGGGGCCGATGTCCTGGCCTTGATCGTCGAGCTGTTGCACGTGCAGCACCGCGATCATCAGCAGCGCGACGGGCTCGCGCAGCTTCAGGATTCCGGTGCCCGCCACGGCTTGCCACAGCTCGTCGGGTTCGCACAGGTCGGCGCGGAGCACGCCGTGCCGCCGCGGGTCACCGTTGCGCTCCAGCTCCAGTTCGGAGTGCGCGACGGCCACCTCCTCGTTGTCCACGTAGACCACCCGGGCCTCGACACCGGCGTCCGCGGCGATCTGGTGGGTGGCGCCCATCGTGGGCACGCCCGCGCCGACGTCGATGAACTGCCGAATTCCTTGGGACAGCAGGTAGCGCACCACGCGGTGCAGGAACAGCCGGTTGGCCTTCGCCACGGATTCGACGAACGGGAAGCGTTCCAGCGCGCGCCTGCCGAATTCGCGGTCCACCGCGTAATTGGCCTGCCCGCCCAGGTAGAAGTCGTAGACGCGCGCGACGTTGGGCTGGTGCGTATCGATCTTGCGTTGCCGGACCACGGGGATCTCCTCACCGAACGAGCACGCCGATCACGACCGAAGAACGCGAAGGCCAATGGTTACCACACGTGGCCGGAGGGCAGTCGACCGCCTACTGGCGGATCGTGCTCGTGGCCGGACTCAGAACACCTGCGGCCGTGGCTTGCGGGAGACGCCCGCCCAGCCGATGGACTCCGAAGGATCGCTGAACCCGAGGTCCGGCTCGCTGGAATCGCCGTACTCCGGGCGCCACAGCGGGGTCCAGGTCATGCCCGGCTCGACCAGTTCGAAGTCCCCGAACAGCGCCTCGATCTCGGCTTGCGAGCGCCAGATCACCGGGGTCGCGGTGTGGTCGTACATCGCCGCGAACTCGGCCATCTTGGTGGCCCGCCCGTCGGGAACCTGATCGTCGGTGCCGTGCGAGAGCGCGAAGTAGGAACCGGGCGAGATCAGCTCGCGCAACCGCGCGACCGAGGCCGGGCCGACATCGCGGCCGGCGTCGTCGAGCTGCTTGACGTGCAGCACTACCAGCAGCAGCACCGCGACCGGTTCGCGCAGCGTCACGATTCCGGAGGTGGCCACGGCCTGCCACAGCTCGTCCGGTTCGCGGAGGTCGGCGCGCACCACGGTGTGCCGCCGCGGGTCGCCGTCGCGCTCCAGCTCCAGCTTCGACTGCGCCACCGCGACGTCCTCGTTGTCGACGTAGACGACGCGTGCGCCACCGGCCTCGGCGGCGACCTGGTGCGTCGCACCCATCGTCGGCACGCCCGAGCCGATGTCGATGAACTGCCGGACGCCTTGGGACAGCAGGTAGCGCACGGTCCGGTGCAGGAACAGCCGGTTCGCCTTCGCGACCGATTCCACGAACGGGAACCGCTGCAGCGCGCGCTTGCCGAACTCGCGGTCCACCGCGTAGTTCGCCGCCCCGCCGAGGAAGTAGTCGTAGACGCGGGCGACGTTGGGCTGCTGCGTGTCGCTGCTGCGCTGCCGGACCAACAGGGCTCCTCACCGCCCGGTGGCACCGGGTGTGGTTGAAGAAGTGCTTGCCGTGTCGATCAAGGTTTACCACATCGTCCCACTTTGGAGGTAATCGGCTACGCCGGGTGGCTGTTCTGCGTCGGGAGCTCCCGCCCGGCCGCCGTTCCGGTGCGGGTCGAGCTGACCGCGAGCAATGCCCTCGCCGCATCGGAACATGCGAAAACGGTGTTAGATCCGCATCCGGGCTCGTCCTAGTCTTCGATCCCGCCGGACCGTAGGCGGGCGAGGCGGCGCCGCCGGTTTCGCACCGGGAAGGACGACGATGTCTGAGACCGAACCGAGGGTCAGCGCGGAAAATGGGGCAGGCGCGGGAAGTCCGGCCGGGCCCAGGGTGCCGACCCGGATGCTGGTGCTCGCGCTGATCTTCGTGATCACCACGGTGAACTACGCGGATCGCAGCAGCCTGTCGATCACCGGTAGCAGCGTGCAGGCCGATCTGGGCTTCAGCACCGTGCAGCTGGGCTACATCTTCTCGGCGTTCAGCTGGGCCTACGTGATCGCGCAACTGCCCGGCGGCGTGCTGCTCGACCGGTTCGGCGCGCGCCGGATCTACGGCCTGAGCCTGGTGCTGTGGACGTTGGTCACGCTCGCGGTGAGCCTCGTCGGGCTGATCACGACACCGGTGCTGGTGGCCGTGACGACCATCTTCGTGCTGCGGCTGCTGCTGGGCGCCTTCGAATCCCCGGCGTTTCCCGCCAACGCCCGGGTGGCGACGACCTGGTTCCCGACCGCGGAGCGGGGCAGGGCCACGGCGGTGTTCAACTCCGCGCAGTACTTCGCCACCGCAGCGTTCGCGCCGGTCATGGGGTGGCTTACGCACCAGTTCGGCTGGCGCTGGGTGTTCGTGATGCTCGGTGCGCTGGGGCTGGTGCTGGCCGTGCTGTGGTTCCGGTGGATGGATTCGCCGCGGAACCATCCGCGCGTGAGCGCGCAGGAGCTGGGAACGATCCGCGACGGCGGCGGGCTCGTCGACCTCGATGAGGCGGGTGCGCGCGGCGCATCGCGGGAGGCGCTGAACTGGCGCAGCCTCGGGAAGATCTTCACCTTCCGCGGGCTGTGGGGCGTCTACATCACGCAGTACGCGATCAACGCGCTGACGTACTTCTTCATCACCTGGTTCCCGGTTTACCTGGTGCAGGGCCGCGGATTGTCGCTTCTCGAAGTCGGTTTCGTCGCGGCGCTCCCGGCGCTGTGCGGGTTCGGCGGCGGGCTGCTCGGCGGCTTCTTCTCGGACGCGTTGCTGCGTCGCGGGCTTTCGGTGACCGCCGCGCGCAAAATCCCTTCTGTGCTCGGGATGGTGCTGGCCACCAGCATCGGGCTGTGCAATCTCACCGACAGCAGCGCGCTGATCATCGCGCTGATGACGCTGGCGTTCTTCGGCAAGGGGCTCGGCGCGCTCGGCTGGGCGATCACCACCGACATCGCGCCGCCGGAGGCCGCGAGTTTCGTCGGGTCGACCATGAACGCGTTCGGCAACGCCGCGGGGATCGTCACGCCGATCGTCATCGGCTACACCGTGCAGGTCACCGGTTCCTTCCACACCGCGTTGTGGTTCGTGGCCGCGCACGGACTGCTCGCACTGGTCGGTTTCGCGGTGATGGGCCCGATCAAACGAATCCAGTTCGACGCGGACTGAGTAGTCCTCTGTGGAGGATCCGTTCGCTGAAGCGCCGCACACGTCACGAATGGAGCGACCATGAGCACGGGTTTCGACCGGATCAGCCGGGTGAAGATCTCGTCGATCACGCTGCCGCTGCCGACCGCGATCTCCGACGCCAAGGTGCTCACCGGCAGGCAACGGCCGATGACCGAGGTCGCGATGCTGTTCGCCGAGATCAGCACCGACGACGGCGCGGAAGGTATCGGCTTCAGCTACTCCAAGCGCGCGGGCGGACCCGGCCAGTTCGCGCACGCGCGCGAGATCGCACCGGTGCTGCTGGGCGAGGATCCCAGCGACATCGGCAAGATCTGGGACAAGCTCGTCTGGGCGGGCGCCTCGGTCGGGCGCAGCGGACTGGCGATCCAGGCGATCGCCGCCTTCGACGTCGCGCTGTGGGACCTCAAGGCCAAGCGCGCGGACTTGCCGCTGGGCAAACTCCTTGGGGCGCACAGGGATTCGGTGCGCTGCTACAACACATCGGGTGGATTTCTGCACGCGCCGATCGAAGAAGTCGTGGAACGCGCCGCGAGCTCGGTGCGCGACGGCATCGGCGGGATCAAGCTGAAAGTCGGGCACCCGGACGGCGCCGCGGACCTGGCCCGGGTCAGCGCGGTCCGGGAGAAGCTCGACGATTCCGTCCCGCTGATGGTCGACGCGAACCAGCAGTGGGACCGGACCGCGGCGCGCCGGATGTGCCGGGCGCTCGAACCGCTGGAACTGGTGTGGATCGAGGAACCGCTGGACGCCTACGACTCCGCGGGCCACCACGCGCTGGCGTCCACATTCGACACTCCGATCGCGACCGGCGAGATGCTGGCGAGCACCGCCGAGCACGCGGAGCTCATCCGGCTCGGCGGCGCCGACGTGGTGCAGCCGGACGCTCCCCGCATCGGCGGGATCTCGCGATTCCTGAAGGTCATGGCGCTGGCCGAGCAGCAGCACCTGCAACTCGCGCCGCACTTCGCGATGGAGATCCACGTGCACCTCGCCGCGGCGTATCCGCACGAACCGTGGGTGGAGCACTTCGAGTGGCTGGACCCGTTGTTCAACGAGCACTTGGAGATCTCCGACGGGCGGATGCACCTGTCCGCGCGTCCCGGACTCGGCGTGACGCTCAGCGATCAGGCCCGCGCCTGGACCGTCGCCGAGCACGAGGTCACCGGCTGATCACCCGGCAGCCGCAGCGATCCGGGCGGGCAACGGTCATTCGGGCAACAGCAGTCTTCCGACCGGCCGAAGTCACCCGGGCAGCCACCGGGGAGTCACGCTGGGCACCACGACTTCCCCGGTGCAGCGCCCGGATTCGTCCAGCAGCCAGCCCATCCGCTTGGCCACCCGCAGCACCAGCACCCGCTCGTTGATCGACAGCCGCGGCAGCTTCTCGGCCAGCAGCAGCTCCAGCCGCCGCAGATCGGCGGGCGAACGCGCCCACAGCTGGAAAAGCAGGTTCGCCTTGCCCACTGTGGACACGCACAGCCGCAGTTCGGCGAGGGTGCGCAACGAGCGCACCGTGCGGTCCAGTTCCGCGGCGGGCAGCTCGGCCAGGAAGATGCACGACATCGGCCACTGCGAACGGACCTGCGCCACGTCGCAGCGGAAGGACAGCTGCTCCGAGGCCAGCAACCTGCCGACCTGCCGCCGCACCGTGGCCGGATTGCGGTCGAGGACGCGCGCGATGTCGGCGGCGCTGCGCCGTCCATCGTGGATCAGCGCCTCGACCAGCGGCCAGTAGTGCTCCGGGAGCGAGGTGAACCCGTCAGTCCGCGGTGCGGCGGCCTGCAGCTCGGATCGCTGTGCCGGGTCGAGCGCGTCGAGCCGCCAGCGGCTGCCCTCCGCGTGCACCTTCGTCGCCAGGTGCGTGTCGACCCGCTGCACGCCCGGGATCCGCGGCAGCTCGTCGAGCGCGAACCGCGTCAGCGAGTCGTGGTCCGGAGTCAGCACGGTGATGATCAGGTCCCGGCCGCTGGCGGTCTCGTCGATCGTGGCCGCCCGCGGGTCGCGGCACAACGCGCCGATGACCTCGCTCCGCCGCTGCGGGGCGACGTCGAGCTCGACGAACGCGAGCGTGACCGTGCTCAGCTTCCCGCCCGCGTGCGCGGTGACCCACGCCGTTCCGCTGGAGCGCAGCCGTTCCCAGCGCGCGGCCAGCGTCGTCGCCGTCGAACCGAGCACGCGCGCGGCATCCGCCCAGCTCACCCGAGGTGCGATCTGCAGGGCGTGCAGCAGTGACAGGTCCTGCTCGTCCAGCAGCGGATGCACGAATCACCTCCAGCAGCGCTTCGCGGTGCACGAATCCTTCGATCTGTTCGACCGTTGTTCCCGCAGCAGCACACTGCCTGTCACCTCAGCACGCCGTGTCGCCGATCACTCCGCGGGGTCCGGTGCCCGGTGGTGCCCAGTGCGAGCCGGGGCTCGTCGAGCCCGGAGCTGCCGCCGCGATGGACGCCCGCAGCCCCGGGCACCGGACCGCGAGGTCCCCGGCTGAAGTGAAAGCAGGTGCCGAAGTGACCGAGCCGAACCACCCACCGAATGGCGCCGCACCGGCGCCACCGGCCGTGCGCCGCAAAGCCGTGCTGGCGGCGTCGATCGGCAACTTCGTCGAATGGTTCGAGTTCACCCTCTACGGGTTCTTCGCCGCCGCCATCGCGGTGAACTTCTTCCCCGTCCCGGACGGGACGAGCTCGCTGATCCCCACGTTCGCCGCGTTCGGCATCTCGTTCGTGCTGCGCCCGCTCGGCGCGCTGGTGTTCGGGCACTTCGGTGACCGGCTCGGCAGGCGC
Organism: Saccharopolyspora sp.; assembly: GCF_017434145.1. Lineage (NCBI taxonomy): Bacteria > Bacillati > Actinomycetota > Actinomycetes > Pseudonocardiales > Pseudonocardiaceae > Saccharopolyspora > Saccharopolyspora sp. The sequence goes on from NZ_JAFRFW010000626.1 coordinate 6,384, forward strand.
GGAACGCTCGCCGCGTCGCTGATCGGGATGTCGGCGGCCACCTTCGTGATCGGCGTGCTGCCGAACGCCGACACCATCGGTGTGCTCGCGCCGATCCTGCTGATCGTGGCGCGGGTGGCGCAGGGGTTCTCCGCCGGTGGCGAGTTCGGCGGCGCGACGGCCTACATGGTCGAGTACGCGCCCGAGCACCGGAGGAACTTCTTCGGCAGCTGGCAGTTCTTCACCCAGATGCTGGCCGGGCTCGCCGGTTCCGCGGTCGGTGCTTCGCTGAGCGCGGTGCTCAGCGAGCAGGCTCTCAACGCGTGGGGCTGGCGGATTCCGTTCCTGCTCACGTTGCCGCTCGGCGTCATCGGCTTCTACCTGCGGCTACGCCTGGACGAGACACCTCAGTTCAAGGCCGAGCAGGGCGGCGAACGGGGCGCGCCGCTGCCGACGGTGCTGCGCGAGCACTGGCCGAACGTGCTGAAGGTGATCGGCTTGATGATCACCGGCACGACGTTCTTCTACATGGTGCAAGCGTTCTTCCCGGCGTTCCTGGTCGAGCAGGTCGGTCTCGCGCGGGGGCAGATGTTCGCCGCGATGATGATCGGTATCTGCGCGCAGCTGGTGCTGATCCCGCTGTGGGCGCTGTACGCGGACCGCATCGGGCGGCGCAGGCCGATGCTCGTCGGTTCGCTGGCCGTGCTGGTGGTGTGCGCGGTGCCCACGTACCTGCTGTTCCTGCACGGCACGTTCGGCTCGGCCGCGCTCGGCTACCTCGTGCTGGCCGTGGTGCTCGCGCCGATGACCGGGTGCTTGGCCACGGCGCTGGCCGAGAGCTTCCCGACCAGCGTGCGCTACAGCGGGCTTTCGGTCGCCTACAGCGTCTCCGTGTCGGTGTTCGGCGGCTTCACGCCGCTGATCCTGAGCGCGCTGGCCGCGAGCGGCCGGCTGGCACCCGCCTACTACCTGGTGGGGGCTGCGGTGCTGTCGCTGATGGCCGCGCTGCTGCTGCCGGAGTCCGCGCAAAGCAGCGATCCGGCGTCGGATCGCGACGGCGCCGCGGTGTGAATTCGGGATTCTCAAGGGGAAAGGGGTAATGGTGTCCATAGTGGAGGATGCGCGCGAGATGTCCGGCGAGCTGGTGCGGCTGCGCCGCCGCCTGCACCGCGAACCGGAAGTCGGCCTGCAACTGCCGCGCACGCAGGACAGCGTGCTCGCCGAACTCGACGGGCTCGGCCTGGAAGTGCGCACGGGCGGGCAATGCACGTCGGTCACCGCGGTGCTGCGCGGCTCAGCGCAGTCGCAGCGCACGGTCCTGCTGCGCGCCGACATGGACGCCTTGCCCGTCCACGAGCGCACCGGGCTCGACTACGCCTCGACGAACGGCGCGATGCACGCCTGCGGGCACGATCTGCACACTGCAATGCTCACCGGCGCGGCCCGGCTGCTCTCGCAGCACCGCGACCGGCTCGCCGGAGACGTGGTGCTGATGTTCCAGCCGGGCGAGGAGGGCTACGACGGCGCCGGGACGATGATCGACGAAGGAGTGCTCGACGCCGCCGGTCGCCGGGCCGACACCGCCTACGCCATGCACGTGTTCTCCTCCGCCGCTCCGCACGGGAAGTTCGTCAGCAGGCCCGGCGCGGCGCTGTCCGCATCGGACGAGCTGAAAGTGGTGGTTCGAGGCGCCGGCGGGCACGGTTCCGCACCGCACCGGGCGCACGATCCGGTTCCTGCGATGGCGGAGATGATCACCGGGCTGCAGACGATGGTGGGGCGGCGGTTCGACATCTTCGACCCGGTGGTGGTCACGGTCGGCACGGTGCGCGCGGGCACCGCGCACAACGTCATCCCGGACACCGCCGAGTTCGGCGCCACGGTGCGGTCGTTCTCGGCGGACGCCCGGGCGCGGGTCCGCGCGCTGACCGAGGAGTTGCTGCACGGCATCGCAGCCGCGCACGGCGTGACCGTGGACGTCGAGTTGGCCGAGGGCTATCCGGTCACGGTCACCGACGCCGCGGAAACCGGGTTCGTCGCCTCGACGATCGCCGAGCTGTTCGGCGACACCCGCTACGAGGAACTGGCCAACCCCCTCGGCGGTTCGGAGGACTTCTCGCGGGTGCTCCAGCACGTGCCGGGCGGCTTCGTGGGGCTCAGCGCGGTGCCGCCGGAAGCCGACCCGCACACCGCGCCCTACAACCACAGCCCGCTGGCGGTCTACGACGACTCGGTGCTCGCCGAAGGCGCCGCGCTCTACGCCGAACTGGCCGTGCGGCGGCTGATGCTGCACGAGTAGGCCGGTCGACGTGCGCGCCGTCCTGGGGCTCGGGTCGCTCGCACGGTTGATCGAAGCCGGATGTCAGGCCCGCAGGCAGCGGTCACTCCCGGAGGGGCGGGCGGGGGTGCGCTCCGCCGCGAACGACCCGGCGAAGAATTGCGGACGCCCGCGCTAATTATCGGGCGCTGCTCTTTTCGGATTCCCGGTGCGACTCGTCCGGGTGTAGCACCGCATCGGGTTTCTCCGCGCCATTCCCCGGTGTCCCGGCCGCTGTTACGGTCCGAAGTGCGGCGCATTTCGCAGTCGATTCCAGCGCATTGTCCGGACGCCGCATTGTTCGGGCGCCGCATCGTCCGGAAACAGCGCAGGCGCGCGCCGTTGAGGCGGCGGTTCGTCCGAGAGGCGGCAGCGATGGCTCGACCCGACCTGGCGGAAACCTCCGAACAACCCCCGATGGTCCCGCTGGAGCTCCTGCGCCGGGACGTGGACACCGTGCTGGAGCGGTTCATGGGCTCCTGCTCGGCACGCGCCCCCGATCCCGGCCTGCCGCCGCTGATCGAGGTCGTCCGGGACTTCCAGGCGGGCGGCAAACGGCTGCGCCCGCTGTTCTGCTGCGCCGGATTCGCCGCAGCGGGCGGGGATCCGCGCAGCGAGGTGGTGCTCGGCGTGGCAGCGGCGCTGGAGCTGTTCCACTCCTTCGCGTTGATCCACGACGACGTGATGGACGGTTCCGACCAGCGGCGCGGCAAACCGACCGTGCACCGCCGGTTCGGGGCGCAGGTGCCGGAGCAGCGTGGTGCACCGGGAGCTCCCGGCGCGGCAGCGGCTCCGGTCGATGCCGGGTTCGGCGTCAACGTGGCGATCCTGCTCGGCGACGCGTGCCTGGTGTGGTCCGACGAGCTGTTGCACAGCGCGGGGATCCCGCAGCAGCGGTGGGCGGACGTGCGGCCGTTCGTGCAGGCCATGCGCACCGAACTCATCGCGGGGCAGTACCTGGACCTGGCGGGCGAGGGCGCGCTGGACCCGCTGGACCAGGCGTGGCGGGTGATCCGGCACAAGACCGCGGCCTACACCGTGGCCCGGCCGATGCAGATCGGCGCCGCGCTCGCCGGTGCGGACCGCGAGCTGCTGGCCCGCTGCGCGGAGTTCGGCTTCCTGCTCGGCACGGCGTTCCAGCTGCGCGACGACCTGCTCGGAGTGTTCGGCGACCCGGCCGTGACCGGGAAATCCAGGCTGGACGACTTGCGCGCGGGAAAGCCGACGGTGCTCATCGGACTCACGTGGCGGCGCGCCACCGAGCAGCAGCGCCGCACGATCCGGCGGCTGCACGGTGCGCCCGGGCTCGACGAGGAAGGGGCGGCGCAACTGCGCGGCGTCATCGACGAAACCGGAGCGCACCAGGCGGTTCGCGAGCTGATCGAGCAGCGCACGGCCGAAGCGCTGGGTGTGCTCGGGCGAATGCCGGTGCGCCGGCCGGTGCGGGAAAGCCTCGCGGAACTCGCCGGGCAGGCCACCCGGCGGCAGCGCTGAACGCCGCCCGTTGCGCGAGTGCCACCACGCAATCGAAAACGAATGCAATGAGGAGGATCGCAAATGGGCACCATCGACACTTTTCGCGACCTCGTCGGAAACATCGCCGACGATGCGAAAAAAGCGTTCGACGAACTCCTGGATCGGCGCTGCGACGATTGGGACGGGGATTACTGGGACGACCCGTGGGACTGCGATCCGTGGGACTGGGACGATCGGCCCGGGGATGATTGGCGCAGGGATGATTGGCGCAGGGGTGATCGGCGCACCGGGAATCGGCGCGGCGACTACCGCCGCCGCGGCCAGCGCCGCGGCAGTCCCCGAGTGGTCGAGGCCGGCCGCTCGCACCCGGCCGTGGCCGAGCCGCGGCGCAGCCCGGAGGACGGGCTGCCGGACCAGATAAGGCAGCTCAACGACTCGGTCGACTCGTTGCGGGCTTCGCTGCAGCAGGCACCGGGCCCGGCCGCGCCCGAGCACCGGACCTGATGGGCCTGGACCGGCTGCGGCGAGTCGCCGGGGTGCTCGGTGCGCTGTGCTGCACCGAGCTCACCCGGACCGTGCACCGCGGAACCGGCGACGCGGCCCCGCACGAGCGCGCCCGCGAGGTCCGGCGGGCGCTGGAGGAGCTCGGCCCGTTCTACATCAAGCTCGGGCAGATGCTCTCCACCCGCCCGGACATCGTCTCCCGGACGATGATCGCCGAGCTGGAGAACCTGCACGACCACGTACACCCGCTGCCGTTCTCGGATTTCGAGCCGGTGCTGGCCGCCGACCTGGGCAGCGAGTGGAAGGAGCAGTTCCGCGACTTCGACATCCTCGAACCCGTCGGTACCGCCTCGCTGGCGCAGGTCTACCGGGTCACGTTGCGCGACGGCTCGCCCGGCGTGGTCAAGATCCAGCGCCCGGACGTGGCCGCGACCGTGCTGGAGGACATGGCGCTGCTGCGGAAAGCGGCGCGCATCGTCGGCAAGGGAGCGCCGCGGTTCAACGCGGTCGTCGACATCGACGCGATGCTGGGCGTGCTGTTCGACGCGATGCGCCCGGAACTGGACTTCACCGCCGAGGCCGCGAACATGCGCGAAGCCCGCAAAGCCGTCCGCGACTTCCCGACGCTGGACGTGCCGAGGGTGGTGCAGGCGACCCGGCACGTGCTGGTGCAGACGCTGGCGCCGGGCCGGTCGGTGCGCGAGATCGCGCCCGAGGAACTTCCCGCGGCGCTGCGCAAAGCGATCGGCACGGACCTGCTGGCGTTGCAGTTCCGGGGTTTCTTCGTGAACCGCATGTTCCACGCCGACCCGCACCCGGGCAACATCTTCGTCGACGGCGAAGGCCGGGCCACGCTGATCGACTGGGGCATGGTCGGCCGGGTCGACCGCCGCACCAGCATGACGATCATGCTGGTGCTGTTGCACCTGGCGCGCAACGACGGGCACGGGCTGGCCAAGGCGTGGACCGAACTCGGCCACGCCACCGCCTGGGCGGACGTGCCCGCGTTCGCCGCGGACATGGCCGCGCTGACGCCGCAGATCGCGGCGGCCTCGTTGTCCGAGCTGAACTTCGGCGTGACGCTGACCAGCGTGCTGCAGCAGTCCACCAAGCGCGGCATCAAGACCAACCCGGTGATCTCGGTGCTGGGCAAGTCGTTCGCCAACATGGAAGGCTCGGTGCGCTTCCTCGCCCCGGAACTGTCCATCACGGACGTGTTCCAGCAGCAATTGGCGCGGATGCTGGCCGAACTTGCCAAGGATGCACTGTCGGCGGGCAACGCCGCGCGCACGCTGGTGGAGCTGATGCTTGTCGCGGACACGCTCACGGAGCAGGCGCGCAGCGTCACCGGCGACCTGTCCGATCGGGAATTCACCTTCCACGTCAACCAGAACGCGCCCGCGCGGACCCCGCGTTCCACGAGGCTGCGCGACGGCTTGGCGGGCGCGGCGCTCGCCGCGCTGTGGGCGCGCCGCAACCGGTGATCGGAGTGAACGGCCCGCTGGTCCCACTAGATTGGACGAACAGTCCGTTCACTCGGAACGTTCCGGCGGGTGCGTTTGGAGTGAACGGAACTTTGGTCCCACTAGATTGGTCAAACGGTCCGTTCACTCGGGGCGAAAGGTTCCGGGGGCGGGCAGCGATGTTGGAGGAGAGCACCTGACGCGACAGGTGACGGGATGGCGGAAATCCAGCCGGTCATCACAGCAGACCGCTTGCGTCGAGGTAGGCCGTGCTGCTGGCGGCGCAGCGGTGCGTGACACCAAAGATCGCGCCGCCGGGTACTTCACCACGACCAGCGGCCAGTGGACCGCGTTCGTCGAAGCCGTCAAAGACGGGCGCTTCGACGGCTGAACCTAGCGATGATCCCCG
>NZ_JAFRFW010000070.1:0-4881 GCF_017434145.1 Saccharopolyspora sp.
CGAAGTGGTGCGCGCGATGGCCGCGTGCACCGGCTACGACCCCGACACCGCGGGCGGCGCGGTCACCACCGGCGGCACCGAGTCCAACCTCACCGGCCTGTTGCTGGCCAGGGAACACGCGTTGGCCGCCGAGTTCGGCGCGCACCCCGTCGCGTCCGGAATCCCGCCGCAAGCGCACGGGCGGCTGCGGCTGCTGTGCTCGGAGACCACGCACTTCTCCGTCGCGCGCAGCGCGGGCGTGCTGGGTCTCGGCGAGGACAGCGTGGTGGGGGTCCCGGTCGACGACGAGTACCGGATGGATCCGCGCGCACTGCATTCGACCCTCACCGACCTGCGGGAACGCGGCGACGTCCCGGTCGCGGTGATCGCCACCGCGGGTACCACCGACCTGGGCGTGCTCGACCCGCTCGCGGAGATCGCGCGCATCGCCGGTGAACACGGCACTTGGCTGCACGTGGATGCCGCCTACGGCGGCGGTGCGCTGTTCTCGCAGCGCCTCGCCCCGCTGCTGGAGGGCGTCGAGCTGGCCGACTCGGTGAGCATCGACCTGCACAAGCTGGGCTGGCAGCCGGTCGCCGCGGGGGTGTTCCTGACCCGGCGAGCCGCATCGTTCGAGCCGGTGGAGCGCCGGGTGGCCTATTTGAACACCGCCGATGACGAGGACGCCGGGTTCCGCAGCCTGCTCGGCCGTTCGCTGCGCACGACTCGGCGGCCGGACGCGGTCAAGATCCTCACGACCTTCCGCGCGCTCGGCCGCCGCGGGCTCGGCGAGCTGGTGGACAGCTGCCACGACCAGGCTCGGCACGCCGCCGCGGCGGTGCGCGCGCACCCCCGGATGCAGCTGTACCGGGATCCGGTGCTGACCACGGTCGTCTTCCGGTACCTGCCGGAGTCCGGTGATCCGGATCCGGTCAACGCGCGGCTGCGCCGGAGGCTGCTGGACGAGGGCACCGCCGTGGTCGGCCGCACCGAACTGGACGGCTCGGTGTGGCTGAAGCTCACCCTGCTGAACCCGAACACGACCGGTGGCGACATCGACGCCCTGCTGGCCGACGTGCTGGCCGCCGGCAACAAGGAGGTCCGATGACCGGCCGCTGGGCGGACCACGAGGCTTCGCCGGACACAGCCGCGCCGGACGCAGCCCTGCCGGACGCAGCTCAGTCGGATGCGGCGATTGCGGACGCGGCGACCACCGGCGGCTTGTTGCGGTGCTGGTTCCGCGAGACGGGCGTGCGGGTGCCGGACACCGGCGAGGTGCGGATCCCGCTGCCTGCCAGCGGCACCGCGCTGGTGGCCGAGGTGCTGCACCGGTCCCCGACCGGGCACCACCGCTTTGGTTCCGTGCGCTTGCCCGGGGGTGCGAGCCCGAACGCCGTGACCGTCGCCGCGCTGCTGTCGCTGGAAGGCTCGGCCGGGAACGCCGCCGAGGTCACCGAGCTGCTCGCGCGGGTCGCCGATTCGCAGCAGCGGACCACCCGGCACCTGCGGGAACGCCGGGACTCGCCGGAGGGCGCGAGCACCCCGTTCCTCGCCGCCGAGCAGGCGCTGGTGCTCGGGCACCCGATGCACCCGACGCCGAACAGCCGCAACGGCTGGAGCGAGCAGGAGGCGGCCGCCTACTCGCCGGAACTGCGCGGGAGCTTCGCGCTGCACTGGTTCGCCGCCGACCGGTCGGTGGTCTCCTCCGACGGCGGGCCGCAAGCGCGCCTGGAAGGCTTCACGCCGGAAGTTCCGGAAGGCACGGTGCCGGTGCCGGTGCACCCGTGGCAGGCGCGGTCGCTGCTCGGGACCAAGGGCGTGCGAGCTCTGCTGGATGCGGGGCTGTTGCACGACCTCGGCGTGCAGGGTCCGCGCTGGTTTCCCACCTCGTCGATCCGCACGGTCTACCACCCCGATGCGCCGGTGATGCTCAAGTTCTCGCTGGGCCTGCCGATCACCAACTCGAAGCGGGAGAACCTGCGCAAGGAACTGCACCGCGGCGTGGAGATCGACCGGCTGCTGGACGCGGGCCTGGCCGGTGAGCTCGCCGCGGCGCATCCGGACTTCTCGATCGTGCGGGATCCGGCGTGGCTCACCGTGGACGTGCCCAGCGATTCGCCCGATGGCGCGGAAAGCGGTTGGGAAGTCCTGCTGCGGGACAACCCGTTCGGCGCGCAGCAGCGCGCGGCCTGCGTCGCCGGGCTGCTCGCGGAACGCCCGGAACTGGGCGGATCCGCGCTGCAGCAGGTGATCGACGGGCTGGTCGAGCGCACCGGTGAGTCCCGTCAGCAGGTCGCCGAGCAGTGGTGCGCGCGCTACTTCGACCACCTGGTGGCTCCGGTGCTGTGGCTCTACCGCGAGCACGGCGTGGGGCTGGAGGCGCACCAGCAGAACTCCCTGATCGGACTCGACGGCGACGGCTGGCCAAACGGCGGCTGGTACCGGGACAACCAGGGCTACTACCTGTCCGAAACCCGGGTGGCAGAGCTGGAGCGGTTCCTGCCCGGCGTCGGCATCGCCGGGGAGAACCGGGTGGACGACGCGGTCATCGACGAGCGGCTGGGCTACTACATCGGCATCAACAACCTGATCGGCCTGGTCGGCGCGTTCGGCTCGCAAGGCCTCGCCGACGAGCGGCGGTTGCTCGCGCTGCTGCGGGCGAGGCTGCGCGAGTTCTCCGATCTCCCGCTCGCGGCGGGACTCGCCGAGTCGTCCTCGTTGCGGTGCAAGGCGAACCTGCTGACCCGGCTCGGCGGGATGGACGAGCTGGTGGGCCCGCTGGAGACCCAGTCGGTCTACGTGGACATCGCGAACCCGTTCGCAGAAGGGGAATCAGCCGCATGAGCCGCAGCTACGACCTGCTCGGGGTCGGTCTCGGCCCGTTCAACCTGTCGCTGGCCGCGCTCGCCGCGGAGGTACCCGGTGTCTCGGCGGCGTTCCTGGACGAGAAGCCGGAGTTCAGCTGGCATCCCGGGCTGCTCATCGAAGGCACCACGCTGCAGGTGCCGTTCCTGGCGGATCTGGTCACGATGGCCGACCCGACCAGCCGGTGGTCGTTCCTGTCCTACCTGCGCGAGCACGACCGGCTGTTCCCCTTCTACTTCGCGGAGAAGTTCCACATCTCGCGCCGCGAGTACGAGCACTACTGCCGGTGGGTCGCCGACTCGCTGGACTCCTGCCGGTTCGGGCGCCGGGTGACCGCGGTGCGGTGGGACTCCGAGCAGGAGCTGTTCCTGGTCCGCGCCGAGGACGTCGAAACCGGGCAGCACCAGGACTTCGCGGCGCGCAACGTCGTGCTGGGCGTCGGGACCGGGCCCGTGGTGCCCGAAGCGTTCCGCGACGTGCTCGGCGACGAAGTCTTCCACGCCGCCGAATACCTGGACCGCCGGGAGTCGTTGCGCGCGGCCGGGGACGTGACCGTGATCGGTTCCGGGCAGTCCGGCGCGGAGGTCGCGCTGGACCTGCTCAGCGAGCGCGAAGGGACCGGGCGGCGGACGCGGTGGCTGACGCGCTCCCCCGCGTTCGCGCCGATGGAGTACTCGAAGCTCGGGCTGGAGCACTTCACCCCGGACTACACCGGCTACTTCCGCACGCTGCCGCAGGAAACCCGGGACCAGGTGGTGCCGTCGCAGTGGCAGCTCTACAAGGCGGGCAGTGCCGGGACGCTCGGTGCGATCCACGACGTGCTCTACGAACGTTGCGTGGGCGGCCGCGAGCCGGACTCGACGCTGATGCCGAACGTGGCCGTCACCGGCGCCCAGCGCGCCGCGGGACGGGTCGAGCTGCGTTGCCATCACACCGAGCAGGACCGCGAGTTCGATGTCCGCACCGACAAGGTCGTGCTCGCCACCGGCTACACCGCACGGCGACCGTCCTTTCTGGACACCATGAGCGACTTGGTGGACTGGGACGGCAAGGGTCGGTACAAAGTGGACGACGACTACCGGGTGGCGCTGTCCGCAGAGGTCACCGGTGGGCTCTACGTGCAGAACGCCGAGATGCACAGCCACGGCGTCGGCGCCCCGGACCTCGGGCTGGGTGCGCACCGGGCGGCGTCGATCGTCAACTCCGCATCCGGGCGGAAGGTCTACCGGCTGCCGGAGCGCAACTCGTTCACGACCTTCGGCGTCACCTGATGCATTCGCGCACGGTTCTGCTGGCAGCGGCCGGAATGCACATGGTGACCGAGACGGCGCTGGCCCCGTTCTACCCGGCGTTGTTCCGGGCGGCGTTCGGGGTGCAGGACTTCGCCGCCACCGGTTGGTTCATCACCTTCACCCGGGTCGCCGCCGTGCTGGCGCTGCCGCTGTGGGGCTTGGCCACCCGGCGCTGGCGGCTGCACTCGCTGGTCCTGTTCGGACAGTCCGCGGCGGTGCTGCTGACCATCGCGCTCGCGCTCGCACCGACGTTCGCGGCGTTCACCGCGATCGGTGTGGCGCTGGTCGCGGTGAAGTCGGTGGTACTCGTGGCGCACCCGAGCACCGCGGGGACGCACCCGGACGGACTGCTGCCGGGGGTGCGCCAATACGTCGCGGTGCTGCAAGGCGCGATCGTGCTGGCCGCCGCGCTCGGCACGACGATCGTGACCGTTCCCGACCCGATGCGGGCGCTGCCCGCTCTCGCGGTCGCCGAAGTGGCACTGCTGCTCGCCTGCATCACGGCGTTCCGCCGAACCGGCGTTCCGCAGGCGCCGGACACCGCAACACCCGCGTACCGGGCGCCGCGGCTCGCGCTGCCACCGCTGGCGGTCGCGGTGTTGTTGTTCGCACTGGCCGGTGCGGTGGTGCGCCCCTTCTTCACCGAATTCGCCGCGGCGCGGGGAGCGTCCGAAGTGGGCGGTGCCCTGCTGTTCGCGCTCGCGCACGCTGCTGCCGTGTTCGCGGCGATCCGAGCGCGCACGGC
>NZ_JAFRFW010000627.1:0-4870 GCF_017434145.1 Saccharopolyspora sp.
GAAGCGGTCAACGTCCCGCAGCAGACCCCGGCCGACTGACCGGCCGCCACTGACGCGGCCCCCGCACCCAGGGGAGGAGGGTGCGGGGGCCGTTTCACGTCCGCGGCGGCGTCAGCCCCGGTGCAAGGTGGCGGCCATCGCCTCCACGGCGATGATCGGCTTCACGTTGCGGCTCAGCGCCGTGCGGCACTCCAGCACCGCTTCCAGCCGCCGCAGCGCCGACTCCGAGCTCCACTCCGAAGCCGCGCGCACCACATCCGCCTCGTAGTCCGGATGGTTCAGCGGCGCGGCCGAACGCGACCGGGTCACCAACACGTCCCGGTAGAACCCCGCCAAGTCCACCAGTGCCAGGTCCAGCGCGTCCCGCTGCGAACGGGTGGCCCGGGACTTCTGCCGCTTCTCCAGTTCGCGCAGCGCGGCGTTCGCGCCGCGGTTCGCCGCCGCGGTCCCCTTACCGGTACCGCCCGCTCCCATGGCGGTGCGCAGCTCGTCCTTCTCGGCTTCGTCGCGTTCCTCGTTGGCCGCTGCCGCTTCCGTCTCCGCGGACTTCACCAGCCCGCCGGCGGCGGTGAACACATCGGAGAACCGGCGCAGACCGGCCGGGACGCTGAGCACCTTCGCGCGCCGCTCCCGCGCATCGGAATCTGTCGCCAACCGCCGCGCACGGCCGATGTGTCCGCCGCACACGGACGCGGCCCAGGTGGCCATGGCGTCCTCGATGCCGTCCCGTTCGCGCAGCACCTCCGCGATCGCGGACGCCAGCGGAGTGCGCAGCTGCACGGCGCGGCACCGCGAGCGGATCGTCACCGGCACGTCCTCCGGGTGGTCCGAAGGCGCGCACAGCGCGAAAACCGTGCGGTCCGGAGGTTCTTCGACGGCCTTGAGCAGCGCGTTCGCCGCGCCTTCGGTCAGCCGGTCGGAATCCTCGATGAGCACGACCCGCCATTCCCCGGTGGTCGGGCGGCGGGCCGCGGCCTGCACGAGCTCGCGCATCTCGCGCACCGAGATCGTCAGACCCTCCGGCACGACCACGCGCACGTCCGCGTGCGTGCCGGACATGACCGTGCGGCAGGCGGAGCAGTGCCCGCAGCCCGGCAGGTCACCATCCGCGGCCGGGTCCGTGCACTGCAGTGCCGCCGCGAAGGCGCGAGCCGCCACCGAGCGGCCGGATCCGGGCGGTCCGGTGAACAACCACGCGTGGGTCATCGCCCCGGCCGGCGCCGGCTCACCCCGGATCTGCAACCGCGCGGCGCGGGCGGCTGCCAGCAGCGTGCGCACCGCGGCGGGCTGACCGACGATGTCCGCCCAGACGCCGGTGTCCGGCGGGACCTCGCCCTCGACCGGATCCGGGGACTCCTGCACAGGTCACCTCCGTGGCGTTCACCCGCACTGTACGAGGCGGCCACGACAGCGGACCGGGCGCACCCGGGGCGGTTCAGGACTGCGAAGACGCGGTTTCGTCGCTCTTCGCGGACTTGCTGCGGGCGCCGGTGCTGCGCGACGACGTGCTCTTCGAGCCGTTCGTCTTGGCTGTGGAGCTCTTCGATGCCGTGCTCTTGGCGGAGGTCCCCGACTTCGCCGAAGTGCCGGATTTCGCGGACGTGCCGGACTTGGCGGTGCTCTTGCCGGACGTGCTCTTGGAGCCGCTCTTGGACGCCGTGCTCTTCGACGCGGAACTCTTCGACGCAGCGCCCTTGGCGGAGGTGCTCTTGGCTGAGGCACTCTTGGCGGAGGCGCTCTTGGCGGGGGCGCTCTTCGACGAGCTGCTCTTCGACTGCGCCGACTTCTTCTTCGGCGGAGCCTTCGCGCGGCGTTCCTGGATCAGTTCGGTCGCGCGGTCCATCGACAGCGACTCGACGTCATCGCCCTTGCGCAGCGAAGCGTTCGTCTCGCCGTCGGTGACGTACGGCCCGAACCGGCCGTCCTTGATCACCAGCGGCTTGCCGGTGTCCGGCTCGTCGCCCAATTCGCGCAGTGGAGCCGCCGCGGCCCGCCTGCCGCGCTGCTTCGGCTGCGCGTAGAGCTTCTTCGCCTCGTCCAGCGTGACCGTGAAGATCTGCTCCTCGGTCTCCAGCGACCGCGAATCGGTGCCGCGCTTCAAGTACGGCCCGTAGCGGCCGTTCTGCGCGGTGATCTCCTCGCCGGAGTCGGGGTCGGTGCCGACCACCCGCGGCAGCGACAGCAGCTTCAGCGCGTCCTCGAGCGTCACGGTGTCCAGCGACATCGACTTGAGCAGGCTGCCGGTGCGCGGCTTGGACTTGTCGCCCTCGGGCAGCACCTCGGTGACGTACGGGCCGAAGCGGCCTTCCTTGGCCAGCACCTCGTGCCCCGACTCCGGATCGGTGCCGAGGCTGCGGCCCTCCATCGGCGTCGCGAACAGCTTCTCCGCGATCTGCGCGGTGAGCTCGTCCGGCGGCAGGTCGTCCGGCAGGTTCGCGCGCTGCGACTCGTCGTCGCCGAGCGGGCGCTCCAGGTACGGCCCGTACCTGCCGACCCGGACGTAGACCGTGCGGTTTTCGTCGTCGGTGAACATCGGGATCGAGTTCACCTCGCGGGCGTCGATCTGCTCCACGCTGGAACCGACCAGCTTCTTGAGCCCGCCGGCGCGGCCGATCGAGTCGTCCGGCCCGACCTCGCCGCCGAAGTAGAAGCCGGAAAGCCACTTCGTGCGCTGCTGGCGCCCCTCGGCGATGCGGTCCAGCTCGTCCTCCAGCGCGGCGGTGAAGTCGTAGTCCACCAGCCGGCCGAAGTGCTGTTCCATCAAGCCCACCACGGCGAACGCCACCCAGGACGGCACCAGCGCGGAGCCCTTCTTCCACACGTAGCCGCGTTCCTGCACGGTGCTGATGATCGAGGCGTAGGTGGACGGGCGGCCGATGCCGAGCTCTTCCAGCGCCTTGACCAGGCTGGCCTCGGTGTAGCGGGCGGGCGGGTTGGTGCTGTGCCCGTCCGGCTCCAGTTCGGCGGCGGTGATCGGCTGGTCCTGCGCGAGCCGCGGCAGCCTGGACTCCGCGTCGTCGGCGACGCCGCCCGCCTCCGAGTCCACCGACTCGACGTAGGCCTTCAGGAAGCCGGGGAAGGTGATCGTGCGCCCGGATGCGGCGAACGTGCACTCCTCGCCGCCCGCGGCGGTGCCGGTGATGCGCACCGACAGCGTGGTGCCCTTCGCGTCGGCCATCTGCGAGGCGATGGTGCGCTGCCAGATCAGCTCGTAGAGCTTGAACCCGTCGGCGTCGAGCTCGTTGGCCACCTGGCCGGGCGTGCGGAAGGTGTCCCCGGCGGGCCGGATCGCCTCGTGCGCTTCCTGCGCGTTTTTGACCTTGCGGTTGTACTGCCGGGGTTGCGGCGAGAGGTGATCGTCGCCGTAGAGGTCCCGCGCCTGGTTGCGGGCCGCGCTCAGCGCCGTCTCGGACAGCGTCGTCGAGTCGGTCCGCATGTAGGTGATGTAGCCGTTCTCGTAGAGCCGCTGCGCGGTGCGCATCGTGCGGTCCGCGGAGAAGCGGAGCTTGCGGCTGGCCTCCTGCTGCAGCGTGGAGGTCATGAACGGCGCGTAGGGGCGCCGCGTGTAGGGCTTCTCCTCGACGCTGGACACGCTCAGCTGCGCGTCGGCGAGCGCGCCCGCCAGGCGGCGCGCCTCCTGCTCGTCGAGCGGGCGCACATCGGCGTTGCGCAACCTGCCGTCCGAACCGAAGTCCCGTCCGGTGGCGATCTTCGCGCCGTCCACGCTGACCAGGCGGGCGCCGAAGCGGCGCGGATCGGCCTGCGCACCGGCATCCATGGTGGCCGAGATGTCCCAGTAGGAAGCGGGCACGAACTTGATGCGCTCCCGCTCGCGCTGCACCACGATCCGGGTCGCCACGGACTGCACCCGGCCCGCCGAGAGCTTCGGCATGACCTTCTTCCACAGCACCGGGCTGACCTCGTAGCCGTAGAGCCGGTCCAGGATGCGGCGCGTCTCCTGCGCGTCCACCAAGTCCTGGTCCAGGTCGCGCGGGTTCGCCGCGGCGGCCTGGATGGCGGACTCGGTGATCTCGTGGAACACCATCCGGCGCACCGGCACCTTCGGCTTGAGCGTTTCCATCAGGTGCCAGGCGATCGCTTCGCCCTCGCGGTCGCCGTCCGTGGCGAGGTAGAGCTCGTCGACTTCCTTCAGCGCGTCCTTGAGCTCGCTGACCGTGCTCTTCTTGTCCGCGGTCACCAGGTACAGCGGCTCGAAGTTGTTCTCCACGTCCACGCCGAGCCGCGCCCAGGACTGGCCCTTGTACTTCGCCGGGACGTCCGCGGCGCCGCGCGGCAGGTCCCGGATGTGCCCGCGGGAGGACTCCACCAGGAACTCGGAACCGAGGAACGAGGCGATCTTCTTGGCCTTGGCGGGGGACTCGACGATCACCAGCCGCCGACCACCGGCGCCCGCTCCGTTCGCGGACCCCGAAGCCCGGCCGTTGCCGTCCTGCTTCGCCCGTGTCGACCCAGCCACGCTTACCTGCTCTCTCCTCGCGAAGGCGTCCGATCCGCCAGTGTGCACCGGACGCGGTCCGATATGCCGCACCCAGGGACGCACAGCGTGGCACACCACACGCCGGTACTCGCGTCTTCCGTCCCGTACGAACGTATCGGGTGAGGAACTTGTTCCGTTGCGTGACCTGTCACTGCCTGCGGTGAAGCGTCACGAAACGAGCGGCCACGTGCGCTCGATCGCACCATCGGGTGTCGGGCCGACGAGTTCGGCGAGGCGTTCGATGCGGCGCCGCCCGGTGACGCGCAACGCCGGACCGCCGGCGCGTGGCCCGAGGCAGCGCGTCGGAAGTCCTGCCCTGGACAGCGCGGAGGTCAACGGCTCGTGCGTGTCCGGCGCGTGCGGATCCAGGCC
>NZ_JAFRFW010000003.1:0-9903 GCF_017434145.1 Saccharopolyspora sp.
ACTTCGTTACCGGTAGTCGCGGCCGAAATCGTAGTCGTCCAGCGGCACCGCAGCACCGGTGCCCGCACCGAACACGTCCGGGGTGTAGTAGCCGTCGTCGTAGGACGGGATCGCGTAGGCCGCGGCCCGTGCCTCCTCGGTCGGCTGCACCTGGATGTTGCGGTAGCGGTTGATGCCGGTACCGGCCGGGATCAACTTACCGATGATCACGTTCTCCTTGAGGCCGACCAGCTTGTCGCTGGCGCCCTCAATGGCGGCGTTCGTGAGGATGCGGGTCGTCTCCTGGAAGGAGGCCGCCGACAGCCAGGACTCGGTCGCCAGCGACGCCTTGGTGATGCCCATCAGCACCGGACGGCCGGAGGCCGGGTCGCCGCCCTCGGCCACCACGCGGCGGTTCTCGCCCTCGAACTGCGAGCGCTCCACCGGGGAGCCGGGCAGGAACTCGGTCGCACCGGAGTCGATGATGATGACCCGGCGCAGCATCTGGCGGACGATCACCTCGACGTGCTTGTCGTGGATGCCCACACCCTGCGAGCGGTACACCTCCTGGACCTCGCGGACCAGGTGCAGCTGCGCCTCCCGCGGGCCCATCACGCGCAGCACCTCGTGCGGGTCGACGGCGCCTTCCAGCAGCTGCTGGCCGACGTCGACGTGGTCCCCGTCGGAGATCTGCCGCTCGGTGCCGTCCACCGAGATCACCGCGAGCCGCTGCCGCTTGGACAGCTTGTCGTAGACGATCTCGTCGCTGCCGTCGTCCGGAATGATCGTGATCTTCCAGTACCGGTCGTTGTCCTCCATCCGGATCCGGCCGGGGGCGTCCGCGATCGGCGCCTTGCCCTTCGGGATCCGGGCCTCGAACAACTCGGTGACGCGCGGCAGACCGGTGGTGATGTCGTCACCGGCGACACCGCCCTGGTGGAAGGTACGCATCGTGAGCTGCGTGCCGGGCTCACCGATGGACTGGGCGGCGACGATGCCGACGGCCTCGCCGACGTCCACCAACTTGCCGGTGGCCATCGAGCGGCCGTAGCAGACCGCGCAGACCCCGTTACCGGACTCGCAGGTCAGCACGCTGCGGACCTTGGCCTTGGTGACCTTGGCGGCGAGCAGCTTCTCGATCGCCGGGTCGCCCAGGTCCGAACCGCGGGTGAGCACGATGTTGCCGTCGGCGTCGGTGACGTCGTCGGCCGTGGTGCGGGCGTACACGCTGGTCTCCGCGTGCGCGTCCCGCAGCACCGTGCCGTCCGGCAGCACCTCGGCGATCGGCATCCGGATGCCGCGCGCGGTACCGCAGTCGGCCTCCCGGACGATCACGTCCTGCGAGACGTCCACCAAGCGCCGGGTCAGGTAACCGGAGTCGGCGGTGCGCAGCGCGGTGTCGGCCAGACCCTTGCGGGCACCGTGGTTGGAGATGAAGTACTCCAGCACGGACAGGCCCTCGCGGTAGTTCGCCTTGATCGGACGCGGAATGTACTCGCCCTTCGGGTTCGACACCAGCCCGCGCATCCCGGCGAGCTGCACGACCTGGGTCATGTTCCCCGCCGCCCCGGACTTCACGATCATGCTGATCGAGTTGTCGTCCGGGAAGTTCTTCTCCATGGCGTCGGCGACCTCGTCCTTGGCCTCCGTCCACACCCGGACCAGTTCGGCGTTGCGCTCCTGGTAGGACAGCGCACCGCGGCGGTAGCGCTTCTCCACCTGGTCGGCGCGCTGCTCGTAGGAGTCCAGGATCTCGCCCTTGGTCTCCGGAACCACCACGTCGGAGATCGACACGGTCACGCCCGAACGGGTCGCCCAGAAGAACCCGGCGTCCTTGAGCTTGTCCAGCGTCTGGGCGACGGTGACCATCGGGTACCGCTCGGCCAGGTCGTTGACGATCGCCGCCTGCCGCTTCTTCGGCAGCAGGTCGTTGACGAACGCGTAGTCCTCCGGCAGCAGCTCGTTGAAGAACACCCGGCCCAAGGTGGTCTCGGCCAGCCAGGGCTTGCCCGGCTCCCAGTCCTCGGGGGTGGCCTCCTTGGCCGGGACCACGTCGCGCAGCCGGATCCGGATCTTCGCCTGCAGCGAGAGACCGCCGCGGTCGTAGGCCATGATCGCCTCGCCGACCGACGAGTACGACTGGCCTTCGCCCTCGGCACCGTCGACCTGCCGCGTCAGGTGGTACAGGCCGGTGACCATGTCCAGCCGGGGCATCGCCAGCGGCCTGCCGGACGCGGGCGAGAGGATGTTGTTGCTGGACAGCATCAGCACCCGGGCCTCGGCCTGCGCCTCGGCGGACAACGGCAGGTGCACCGCCATCTGGTCACCGTCGAAGTCGGCGTTGAACGCCTCGCAGACCAGCGGGTGCAGCTGGATCGCCTTGCCCTCCACCAGCTGCGGCTCGAACGCCTGGATGCCCAGGCGGTGCAGCGTGGGAGCACGGTTGAGCAGCACCGGGTGCTCGGCGATGACCTCTTCCAGCACGTCCCACACCTGCGGGCGCTGGCGCTCCACCATCCGCTTCGCGGACTTGATGTTCTGCGCGTGGTTGAGGTCGACCAGCCGCTTCATCACGAACGGCTTGAACAGCTCGACCGCCATCTCCTTCGGCAGCCCGCACTGGTGCAGCTTGAGCTGCGGGCCGACGACGATGACGGAACGGCCCGAGTAGTCCACGCGCTTGCCGAGCAGGTTCTGCCGGAATCGGCCCTGCTTGCCCTTGAGCAGGTCGGACAACGACTTCAGCGGCCGGTTGCCGGGACCGGTTACCGGACGCCCGCGACGGCCGTTGTCGAACAGCGCGTCCACGGACTCCTGCAACATCCGCTTCTCGTTGTTCACGATGATCTCGGGTGCACCGAGGTCGATCAGCCGCTTGAGGCGGTTGTTCCGGTTGATCACCCGGCGGTAGAGGTCGTTGAGGTCGGAGGTCGCGAACCGGCCACCGTCGAGCTGCACCATCGGGCGCAGGTCCGGCGGTATCACCGGGACGCAGTTGAGCACCATGCCGCCGGGGTTGTTCCCGGTGGTCTGGAACGCCGCGACGACCTTGAGCCGCTTCAGCGCGCGCAGCTTCTTCTGGCCCTTGCCGGAGCGGATGGTCTCGCGCAGCGACTCGGCCTCGGCGTCGATGTCGAAGTCCTGCAGCAGCGCCTGGATGGCCTCGGCGCCCATGCCACCGGTGAAGTACTCGCCGTAGCGGTCGTAGAGCTCGCGGTAGAGCAGCTCGTCCGAGATCAGCTGCCGGGGCTCCAGCTTGGTGAAGGTCTCCCAGATCTCGTCGAGCTTGTCGATGTCGCGCTGGGCCCGGTCGCGCAGCTGGCGCATCTCGCGCTCGCCGCCTTCCTTGACCTTGCGCCGCACATCGCTCTTGGCGCCCTCGTTCTCGAGCTCGGCCACGTCGGATTCCAGCTTCTGGGCCCGGGCCTCCAGGTCCGCGTCCCGCTGGTCCGCGATCCGCTTGCGCTCGACCTGCATCTCGTTCTCGAGCGTGGACAGGTCGTTGTGCCGCATCTCGGTGTTCACCGAGGTGACCACGTAGGCGGCGAAGTAGATGATCTTCTCGAGATCCTTCGGCGCCAGGTCGAGCAGGTAACCGAGCCGACTCGGCACGCCCTTGAAGTACCAGATGTGCGTCACCGAGGCAGCGAGCTCGATGTGCCCCATCCGCTCGCGGCGGACCTTGGCCCGGGTCACCTCGACGCCGCAGCGCTCACAGATGATGCCCTTGAACCGGACCCGCTTGTACTTGCCGCAGTAGCATTCCCAGTCACGGGTCGGGCCGAAGATCTTTTCGCAGAACAGCCCGTCCTTCTCCGGCTTCAGGGTGCGGTAGTTGATCGTCTCGGGCTTCTTGACCTCGCCGAACGACCACTGGCGGATGTCGTCGGCCGTGGCGAGGCCGATGCGGAGTTCATCGAAGAAGTTGACGTCCAGCACGTCGGGTCTTCTCCCTTTGTCGAAAGGTCCGGCCGGCTACCGGCCGGGAATGCCAGGTCAGGTCCGTGGCCGGTCCGCGGGCGGGCCCGCGCCCGCGGACCGGCGGCGAGGTCCCTGAACGACGTCGTCCACCGACGGCGACTCGTTGCGGGACAGGTTGATGCCGAGGTTGGCCGCGGCACGCTCCAGGTCCTCGTCGTCGCCATCGCGCATCTCGATCGCCGCACCGTCCGTGGAGAGCACCTCGACGTTCAGGCACAGCGACTGGAGCTCCTTGAGCAGCACCTTGAACGACTCCGGAATGCCCGGGTCCGGGATGTTCTCGCCCTTGACGACGGCCTCGTACACCTTCACGCGGCCGATCACGTCGTCCGACTTGATCGTCAGCAGCTCCTGCAAGGTGTAGGCGGCGCCGTACGCCTGCATCGCCCAGCACTCCATCTCACCGAAGCGCTGGCCACCGAACTGCGCCTTACCACCCAGCGGCTGCTGCGTGATCATCGAGTACGGGCCGGTGGAGCGGGCGTGGATCTTGTCGTCCACCAGGTGCGACAGCTTCAGGATGTACATGTACCCGAGAGCCACCGAGTAGGGGTACGGCTCCCCGCTGCGCCCGTCGAACAGCTGCGCCTTGCCGTCCTCCTTGACCATGCGCTCGCCGTCGCGGTTCGGCTTGGTGGAGGCCAACAGGCCGGTGATCTCCTCCTCGCGGGCACCGTCGAACACCGGGCTCGCGGTGTTCGTACCCGCGTCGACCTCGTAGAGATCGGCGGGCAGCCGCTTCGCCCAGTCCGGATCCCCGTCGATGGACCAGCCCTGCGAGGCGATCCACCCGAGGTGGGTCTCGAGCACCTGCCCGATGTTCATCCGTCGCGGCACGCCGTGCGTGTTCAGGATGATGTCGACCGGGGTGCCGTCCTCGGTGAACGGCATGTCCTCGACCGGCAGGATCTTGCCGATGACGCCCTTGTTGCCGTGCCGGCCCGCGAGCTTGTCACCGTCCTGGATCTTGCGCTTCTGCGCGACGTAGACCCGCACGAGCTCGTTGACCCCGGGCGGCAGCTCGTCGTCCTCGTCCCGGTTGAACACCCGGACGCCGATGACCTTGCCGGTCTCGCCGTGCGGCACCTTCAGCGAGGTGTCCCGGACCTCGCGGGCCTTCTCACCGAAGATCGCCCGCAGCAGCCGCTCCTCCGGCGTCAGCTCGGTCTCACCCTTCGGGGTCACCTTGCCGACCAGGATGTCGCCGCCCTGCACCTCGGCGCCGATCCGGATGATGCCGCGCTCGTCGAGGTCGGCCAGCACGTCCTCGGAGACGTTCGGGATGTCCCGGGTGATCTCCTCGGCACCGAGCTTGGTGTCCCGGGCGTCGACCTCGTGCTCCTCGATGTGGATCGAGGTCATCACGTCGTCCTGCACCAGTCGCTGGGACAGGATGATCGCGTCCTCGTAGTTGTGCCCCTCCCACGGCATGATGGCCACGCGCAGGTTCTTGCCCAGCGCCATCTCGCCGTTCTCGGTGCACGGCCCGTCCGCGAGGACCTGCCCGGCCTCGACCCGGTCGCCCTCGTTGACGATCGGCTTCTGGTTGGTGCAGGTGCCGTGGTTCGAGCGGTTGAACTTCTGCAGCCGGTAGGTGTGCCGGGTGCCGTCGTCGGCCATCACCGTCACGTAGTCGGCGCACAGCTCCTCGATGACGCCGGCCTTGTCGGCCACCACGACGTCGCCGGCGTCGACCGCACCGCGCAGCTCCATGCCGGTACCCACCAGCGGAGCCTCGCTGCGCAGCAGCGGGACCGCCTGCCGCTGCATGTTCGCGCCCATCAGAGCGCGGTTGGCGTCGTCGTGCTCCAGGAACGGGATCATCGCGGTCGCGGCGGAGACCATCTGCCGCGGCGAGACGTCCATGTAGTCGATCTCGGTCGGCGCCAGCAGCTCGACCTCGCCGCCCTTCCGGCGGCCAAGGACGCGCTCCTCGAGGAAGTTGCCGTCCTCGTCGATCGGCGTGTTCGCCTGCGCCTTGACGTGGCGGTCCTCTTCGTCCGCGGTCAGGTAGTCGATCTGGTCGGTGGCCTGACCGTCGATGACCTTGCGGTACGGCGTCTCGATGAACCCGAACGGATTGACCCGGGCGAACGTGGCGAGCGAGCCGATCAGGCCGATGTTCGGGCCTTCCGGCGTCTCGATCGGGCACATCCGGCCGTAGTGCGACGGGTGCACGTCGCGGACCTCCATGCCCGCGCGTTCCCGGGACAGACCGCCCGGCCCGAGCGCGGAGAGTCGGCGCTTGTGCGTCAGGCCCGCGATCGGGTTGGTCTGGTCCATGAACTGGGAGAGCTGCGAGGTGCCGAAGAACTCCCGGATCGCCGCCACCACCGGGCGGATGTTGATCAGGGTCTGCGGCGTGATCGCCTCGACGTCCTGGGTGGTCATCCGCTCTCGGACGACCCGCTCCATGCGGGACAGGCCGACCCGGACCTGGTTCTGGATCAACTCACCGACGGTGCGCAGGCGGCGGTTGCCGAAGTGGTCGATGTCGTCGACCTCGACCGGGACCTCGAGCTCGCCCTCGCCCATCGAGGTCTCGGCCGCGTGCAGCCGCACCAGGTACTCGATGGTGGTGACGATGTCGTCCTCGGTGAGCACGCCGGACTCGAAGGGCAGCTCCAGGCCGAGCTTCTTGTTGACCTTGTACCGGCCGACCCGGGCCAAGTCGTAGCGCTTCTCCTTGAAGAACAGGTTCTCCAGCAGGGTCTGCGCGCTCTCCTTGGTCGGCGGCTCGCCGGGGCGCAGCTTGCGGTAGATGTCCAGCAGGGCCTCGTCCTGCCCTGCGGTGTGGTCCTTCTCCAGGGTCGCCAGCAGCGTCTCGGAGAAGCCGAACCGCTCGCGGATCGCCTCCGCGGACCAGCCCAGCGCCTTGAGCAGCACGGTGACCGGCTGGCGGCGCTTGCGGTCGATGCGCACGCCGACGGTGTCGCGCTTGTCGACGTCGAACTCCAGCCACGCACCGCGGCTGGGGATGATCTTGACGCTGTAGACGTCCTTGTCGGTGCTCTTGTCGACCGACTGGTCGAAGTAGACACCCGGGGACCGGACGAGCTGGGACACGACGACCCGCTCGGTTCCGTTGATGATGAAGGTGCCCTTGTCCGTCATGACCGGGAAGTCACCCATGAACACCGTCTGGCTCTTGATCTCGCCAGTGGTGTGGTTGGTGAACTCCGCGGTGACGAACAGCGGGGCCGCGTAGGTCATGTCCTTGTCTTTGCACTCATCGACCGTGGCTTTGACCTCGTCGAAGCGCGGGTCGGTGAACGACAGGGACATCGAGCCGGAGAAGTCCTCGATCGGGGAGATCTCGCTGAGGACCTCTTCCAGACCACCGACGGGGTTGTCCTCGCCGGCGTCGACCCGGCGCTGGAACCAGGTCTCGTCACCGACGAGCCATTCGAAGGACTGGACCTGCAGATCGAGCAGATCAGGCACTTCCAACGGTTCGCGGATGTTCGCGAAAGAGACCCGCTTGGGTGCCCCAGGGATCCCCGACGTGTAGTTGGAAGCTGCAGAGACCTTGGTCGCGCGGGAGACTGCCAAGATGCGTCCTTCCGGGACTCTGAACTGGCTACAGCCGCGTCAGAAGGCGTTGGCGACCAGCTAACACGACTGTCAAGGGTGCAATGGCGCCCACGATCCTACGTCCCGGTTCGGGGCGGGCGGAAAGAGGGCAGCGCAAAGTAGCAGTCTAGATGCTACGACGCCACCTGTCGAGGGGCTCGCTGACGAACGTCCCGAAAGTCGTCAGCTCCAGCCGCACCCCGCGAGGCCCTGCCCGTGTTGCTGACCAGAGTGAACCCGCCGCCGCCGACAGTCAAGAGATCACGCTGCGATCACCCTCGTGGCGCAGGACACGATCACGGGCAGTGCCTGCCGATCAAGCACTTTTAGCTGCTCAACGTGCCAAAGGCGGCGCTGAAGAAGATCCATCCGGGGTTCTCCGACGAGCCCGCGAACCGTCGGCGACGGCTGTTCCACGCGAGATCGCGGAGGCGTTCGACCGGGAACCTCGACGGCTTACCTATGCTCTGGGCGCGTTGCCGCTGCTGTAGGGCATCTCACCCGCCGGCCTCCGGGGGAACCGGCAGGTCAGCGGTGGACGCCTGGCCAGCGGGCTTGTGACCTCGGGGGAGGCCTGCCGAGCACGCGGCGCTCGCGCCTCGCGCCCGGCAAGGTTCCGCGTCGTGCACGGTCTACTCGGCGGCGGTCAACGCCGGTAGCGTGAAACGCCCCGCCACGCCGCGACGCTGTTAGTCGTGTGAGCACGCCACAGGAGAATCGCCGATGAATGACGATGCGGGCCGGCCGGAGGGCGACTCCGGCGGGCAGCAGCGTTCCAATGGAGGCAATGCGCACGCCGCGGCGGGGTCCACATGGTTCGCCGGCGAGCAGGAGCAGCCGTCCGCTCCGCAGGCGCGGCCCAGCCTGGAGCAGCGCTACGCCGACGCGATCGCCGCGATGAACCGGATCATCTCGACGTTGGAGTTCGAGGATCTGCCGTGGGTGACCGAGGTCTTCCGCACCACCGCGGGAGTGCTCGACGAGCGGGACCCGGCGCGCGCCGGTGTGCTGAACAACCTGGGCAGCGCATCCCAGCTGGCGCATTTGAACAGCAAGCAGCTCGGGGATCTGGAAGACGCGGTCGGCTACTACCGCGACGCCTCGACCAGCGCGCAGACCGACGATCCGGACCTGGTGCTGTACCTGTGCAACCTCGCCCTGGCGCTGACCGACCTGGGCACGAGGAGCGCAGCGGCGCAGCCCGCCGAGGAGGCGGTGCGGGCGGCTCGGGAAGCGGTCGAGCAGACGCCGCGCCGGGATCCAAGGCGCGTGATGGCGCTGGTCCGGCTGGCCAATTCGCTGAAGGCGCACGCGCGACTGGCCGATGACGCCTCCTCCGACGACGCCTCGATCAGCGCCTTCCGGGACGCGGCCCGCGCCGCCTCCAGCAGCGGCGGTTCCGACCCGTCCGAGCTGCGGATCAACCTGGGAGCCGCGTTGATGCGCAGGCACCAGCGCACCGGGTCCCCGCAGGACCTGGAAGAGGGGATCTCGCACCTGCGCGGCGGCGCGGACGGGCTCGCCGACGGGGAGCCCCGGCGCAACGCCCTGTGCCACCTGGCCAGCGCGCTGCGACTGCGCTTCGAGCAGGCCGGGGACCTGGGCGACCTGGAATCGGGGATCAGCGAGCTGATCGGGGTGCTGGGCGTGCTCGGCGCCGGGCATCCGCTGACCGGGCGGGTACTGGTCCTGCTCGCCGAATCGACTGTCGAGCACGTGGACAGCACCGGCGAGCCGGGGCCGTTGCGGCGGACGTTGCGCGCCTACGCCTCCAGCGCCCGCGGGATGGCCGCCGACGACGCTCGCCGGGCATTGGCTTTCGCCGGCTACGGAGCCTTGCTGCGCAGGCATTTCCAGCACGGTGGCGAGACCGACTCGCTGGATACGGCCGTCACCGCCGGGGAGGTCTCGGCGCAGGAGGCCGCGGGAGCCGACCGGCGGGCGGTGCTGAACTCGCTGGCGATGACGCTGCTGACCCGGTACGGCAACAACGGCGATGAGCAGGATCTGCGGCGTGCCGAGGAGGTCTGCGAACAGGCGGTCGCGGCCGGGCAGGATTCGCCGCACATCGCGTGGACGCAGCTCGGCGTGATCGCGGGGCACCGGTTCCGCCGCAGCACCCGCACCACGGACATGGAATCCGCGGTCGACTGGTTCGACCGCGCGCTGCAAGCGATGTCGCCGTACGCGCCTGAGCGTGCCTACGTGGCTACGCAGCTCGGACGCGCGCTGCGATCGCTGCACCAGCGCACCGGCAGGCGCCGGTACTACCGGTGGGCGCGCAGGGTGCTGTCCGAGGCGGCCGGGCAGCAGACGGCGCCTGCCGATCAGCGGCTGCGCGCGGCGAGCCTGGCCGGGCGGCTCGCGGCA